>JANLWD010000156.1:0-5503 GCA_031364345.1 Sphingomonas sp. | reverse complement strand
TGCCGCGAGTCCGCCGCGGCATGCCGAATGATGTCGTCGGAAGATGCGCCGAGGGCGGCAATTCGGCATCGCGCCAGACGCCCTGCCGATCGTAACGCAGCGCCATTGCAAAGTCGCTGCCGTCGCGGCGTTCACCTTCATAGATGACAGCGACATCCTCTCGGAGATGCGCGCGCGACCATTGCCACTCGCGAAACCCCGCTTCGAGTGGTTCGCGACCGAAATTCGAATCGAGATAACCGCTTCCGCGCCAGCTGATCCCCGGTGAGGCCATGTCGACTTCGACGCGGGCACGCGGCGCGATCGGGTGCCACAGATGCTGGCCATCTTCATGGAGGCCAAAAGCAGTCGTCGACAACTGATCTGGGAACAGCCGCACGACGCCCTTGACCCTGCGCGGGATCGGCACGGCAATTTCATTGATGTCGATGGTCATCGCATTGCCGTCCCAGTGCATCGCACTTGGCCCCACGCGCAACATGTCGCGGGTTTGGGTCAATTGCGCGCGCGATCGCTCGGTCATCGTCCAGCGGCTGGCGCGCGGACCATAGAGCGCCACATTGATTGCGCAGTGATTGGCGGGATCGCCGCGCCCGCTGGCTTTGTAATAGGGCGAAAAGACACTGCCGATAAATCCGATGATCGTCAGCCCGTAACTGCCGCATTCGCTGAAGGCGTCGACATACCACCACGCGTAACCCCCCGGCGCGACGACCGGGTCGAAGCGCGGTCCTTCATGATCGATGCGGCGGCCAATTGTCCCGACAGCGCGACCATCGGCACGCCTGCGCCCGGGTGCGTGCTGCCCCCCGCCAAGTAGAGCCCAGGGATCTTCGTTCGTGCGCCCGGCCGGCGGAAGGACGCCGCCCACCCGTGCGATGCCCGTCCATAAAGGGCTCCACCCGTCGCCGGGAAGCGCGTCGCAAAGTCGGTCGGCGTCGTTGCCCGAAGCGCGCCCGCCAGCGTCAGTCCCGAGGCGGCCAGCCGGTTCAGCATAGCGGTTTTGCATTTGTCGATTTCCTGATCGGTATAATGATGCGTGTCGCCGTTGGCGGGCGCGTTGATGATGATCTGAACACGTTCGGGGCCAGTAATGTCGCTGTGGTCGAGCCGGTCCTGAGCGCATAGATAAGCAGTCGGTTCGGCGGCCAGTTCGCCACGGCCAAGCGCATCGAATTCGGCGCGATAATCGTCCGAAAAAAACACGTTGTGATGGGTCAGCGCAAAGCCTTCGGCGCGGACATGGCCCAAAAATGTCATGGCCGAAAGCGACCGCTGCGCCGGCGCGTATGGCCGTGTCGCCCTGATCCCGAACATGCCACCCGCCAGTGCCGCACTGTCGCCGTTGAGGATCACCGTATCGCCGATAATGTGTTCGCCCGAAGCAAGGCCGATCCCGCTGACACCCGCGGAATCGGTCAGGATCCGGTCGACCGTCGCATCGTATCGGAATTGCGCGCCATTTTTGCGTGCAAGCAGCTCGAGCCCGCGCGCGAGCGCCGACAGCCCGCCATCGACGAACCAAACCCCTTCGGCTTCGACATGTGCGATCAGCATCAGCGTCGAGGGCGCAAGGAACGGCGACGCACCGGTGTAGGTGGCATAACGTCCGAACAACTGGCGCAAGCGCGGATCGGGAAAATAATCGCCGAGCACTTTCCACAAGCTTTCAAACGGTCGCATGACGAACAGGTCGCGTGGCCGCTGTGTCGCGATGCGCCAGGCAAGGCCGGGTGCGCTGGTCCGGCTGCTGCGCATGAACGGGCGGTCGATGCAGTCATGGACGCGCCGGGCGTCGGCACAGAAACGGGCAAAGCCACGTGCAGCATCGGCCCCAGCAAATTCGCCGATGGCATTTTCGCTTGCGTCGCGGTCGGCATAAAGATCGAGCCGGTCATTGCCCCAGGCATGACGCGCGAGGATATTGGCGGGCGTGAGGCGGACATAAGCATCGAGCGATGCGCCGCACGCCGCGAAAATCGCGTCGAAAATCGGGCGTTTGGTAAACACCGTCGGCCCGGCGTCGATCGCGACACCACCGACGATATCCTGCCGTATTTTGCCGCCGGCGTGCCCTGCGGATTCGACGACAGTCACGTCGCATCCCTGCGCCGCCAGCAGCGCAGCACTGGTGAGGCCACCGATCCCGGCACCGATGATGATTGTCCGTGGCGCGGACATGTCTGTCGAACTCCTGCTTGCCGTGCGCGACTATGTCCAGCAAACTGGACAGATGCAACCGACCAAATATTCATACAAAATTTCATTGACCGAGCGCTGGATCGGCTGGCGCAACCGGATTTTCACCAGTGCGCGGTTTCGTGCCTTTGCGCTGCGCAATCCGCTGATGCGACCGGTCTCGCGTGCCAAGGCCGAAAGTCTGTTCAACCTGATCAATGGTTTTGTCTATTCACAGATCGCGCTGGCTTGCGTGCGGACGGGGATGATCGCGCGACTGGCCGCCGGGCCCCTGACAATCGCCGAAGCTGCGGTGCTGGGCAACATGCCTGTCACCGCCGCCGAGCGCTTGTTGAAGGGCGCAGCGGCAATTGATCTTGCCGAGCAGCTCGCGGATGGACGCTATATGCTCGGCGTTCAGGGTGCGTCGTTGCACGGGAGCCCGGGCATTGCCGAAATGATCGAGCATCATGCGCTGTTCTATGCCGATCTGGTCGACCCGGTTGCTCTGTTGCGCCGAGGCGGCGGCGGTGGGCAACTTGCGGCCTATTGGGCTTATGACGGTGGCCGCGATGCCGCGTCAGACGCGGTTGCACCTTATTCGGCACTGATGGCGGCAACGCAGGCAATGGTTGCCGAACAGGTGCTGGCGGCTTTCCGCTTTGCCGGGCACCGGCGTCTGCTCGATGTCGGCGGGGGCACCGGCGTGTTCGTGCGCACAGTCGGCGCTGCGCATCCGCATCTCGACACTGCGGTGTTCGATGTGCCTGCCGTGGCTGCGCGCGCACCCCAAGGATTTGTGGCGCATGGCGGCAATTTCTTCGAAGACGCGCTGCCGGAAGGGTACGACATCATTTCGCTGATCCGAATCATGCACGACCACGACGACGAACAGGTCATGAAATTGCTGCGCAACATCGCGCGGGCATTGCCCAGCAGCGGCAGGCTTTTGGTTGCCGAACCCATGGCCGGCACGAAAAGCGCGCGCGCAATGGGCGACGGCTATTTCGGTCTTTACCTGTGGGCGATGGGGTCGGGCAGGCCGCGCAGTATCGCGGAAAATTGCGCCATGCTGCGTGCGGCGGGACTTGGCGACATCCGTATCTTGCCGACCAGCCTGCCGCTTGCCGCGCGGGTCATTCTGGCCGGACACACAAAAGCGTAAAGTTTGATTGACAACTAAAAGTGTCCAGCTAGAGTGACACTGTGTTGCAAGCGATGGATCCACCGTCGAGCCACGAAGGAGGGTCGTATGGACGCGGTCGCGGTCATACTCGAAGCACCGGAGCAAATGTCGCTCCGCGCGCTTGCCCTCAATCCTCCATCTGACACCGACATCGTCGTCGATATCGCCTGGAGCGGGATCAGCACGGGTACCGAACGGCTGTTGTGGTCGGGAAAAATGCCCGAATTTCCGGGCATGGGTTATCCGCTGGTGCCTGGATATGAATCGGTCGGCCGGGTCGTTGATGCCGGTGCCGATGTGCGCAGCCGGATCGGCGAATGGGTCTTCGTGCCTGGCGCCAATTGTTATGAAACGGCTCGTGGCCTGTTCGGCGGCACGTCGTCACGTGTTGTCTTGCCGGGAGTCCGTGCGATTCCGGTCCCTGAGTCGCTTGGTGTGACGGGTGTTTTGATTGCGCTAGCCGCGACGGCCTATCATGCGATTGCCGGGCACCGCGCCCCTGACCTGATCGTCGGGCATGGTGTGCTTGGCCGGTTGCTGGCGCGCGTTGCAATTGCGACAGGCGCGCCGCCGCCCGTCGTTTGGGAAACCAGCAGCCAGCGTCGCGGCGGAAACACCGGTTATCCGGTTGCGCTGCCCGGAGCGGACCAGCGCCGCGATTACAAATCGATTTATGACGCGAGCGGCCATGGTGCCGGGCTCGATAATCTAATCACGCGGCTGGCGCGCGGTGGCGAAATCGTGCTTGCCGGCTTTTACGAAAAGCCGCTGACATTTGCTTTTCCGCCTGCTTTCTTGCGCGAGGCACGGTTGCGCATCGCGTCCGAATTTCTGCCCGCCGATCTGACGGCGGTCGTGGCATTGGTCGAAAGTGGCGCGTTGTCGCTCGACGGTCTTGTCACTGACGTGCGCCCCGCAGCCGACGCGGCAGCGGCCTATCCGCACGCATTTACTGACCCCAAGTGTCTGAAAATGGCGCTCGACTGGAGTGCCCTATGAGCATGCTCGACATTGATGCTTTGCGCGAGGAAGCGTCGCACGAGCCCGATCCTGTTCACACCGGCCCGGTGACCAAAGAGACACAGATCATCGCGATTTATGGCAAGGGCGGCAGCGGAAAATCATTCGCGCTCGCCAATCTGTCGTACATGATGGCACAGCAGGGCAAGCGCGTGCTGCTCATCGGTTGCGACCCTAAATCGGACACGACCAGCCTACTTTTTGGTGGCAAATCGACACCGACGATCATCGAAACCAGTGCGGCCAAAAAGCTGGCGGGTGAGGAAATCGGGATCGAGGATGTCTGTTTCCAGCGTGACGGTGTGTTTGCGATGGAACTTGGCGGCCCCGAAGTCGGTCGCGGCTGCGGCGGGCGCGGGATCATCCACGGGTTCGAAACGCTCGAGAAACTGGGGTTCCACGAATGGGGCTTTGACTATGTCCTGCTCGATTTCTTGGGCGACGTGGTTTGCGGCGGCTTCGGCCTGCCGATTGCGCGCGACATGTGCCAGAAAGTCATTGTCGTTGCATCGAACGACCTGCAGTCGCTCTATGTCGCGAACAATGTCTGCAAGGCGGTCGAATATTTCCGCAAGATGGGCGGCAATGTTGGCGTTGCTGGCATGATCCTCAACAAGGATGACGGCACGGGCGAAGCCAATGCTTTTGCCGAAGCCGTGGGCATTCCGGTGCTGACTGCCATCCCGGCGAACGAAGACATCCGCAAGAAATCGGCGAACTACCAGATTATCGGCAAGCCCGGCGGGCAGTGGGCGTCATTGTTCGAAGACCTGGCCGAAAATGTCGCGAGCGCACCGCCACTGCGCCCGACGCCACTCGATCAGGACGGGCTGCTCGGCCTGTTTAGCGCCGACATCACGGGTGCGGACTATACGCTGCGCCCCGCAACGCAGGGCGACATGCGCGGCAAGGCATTCGTGCCCAAAGCCAGCCTTGAAGTGGTCTACGATGCAGTCTGAAGGCGCCTGTAACAGCGGTTCGACGCTTCGGGATGCGGCGATTGCTGCGGGGAAGTCCGACGTGCTCGACCGGTATGATGCGGACTATCCAAAGGGTCCGCACGACCAGCCACAATCAATGTGCCCTGCCTTCGGGTCGCTCCGGGTGGGTCTGCGCATG
>JANLWD010000153.1:0-15289 GCA_031364345.1 Sphingomonas sp. | reverse complement strand
GATCACCATCAGGATCTTGCGTTCCTCGGGCCGCGCGATCAGGCGGCTGTGCGCCCAGAGCAGCGCTTCGCCATCGATGTTTTCCTTCAGCAAACCCTCGCGCATCATCAGCCCGAGCGATGTGCGCGCACGCCGCCACGGTGCTTCTGCTGATTTGTAGACGATGTGCCTCAGGTCGTTCAGTCGTCCCGGAAGCGGCGGCCGACCAGCGGTCAGCCATGTCTCCCGGCTCTGACCGCCCTTCCACGCTCGCGTCGTAAAACCCAAAATCTCGGTCTTGACGCCACAGCGCTCGAGCGTGCGCGCCATGATGTCAGCACTGATCGCCGCAATCGAAATCGGTCGCCCGCGCATCGACCCCGAATTGTCGATCAGCAGCGAGACAACAGTGTCCTTGAATTCGGTCTCGCGCTCGATCTTGTAGCTTAAACTGTGCCCCGGCGATGTAACGATCCGCGCCAATCGCGCCGCATCGAGCATCCCTTCTTCCTGATCGAAATCCCATGACCGGTTTTGCTGCGCCATCAATTTGCGTTGCAGCCGGTTGGCGAGTTTCGTCACAGCGCCCTGCAAATGGATAAGCTGCTGGTCGAGATACTGACGCAGGCGCGCGAGTTCATCGGCATCGCATAACTCGTCCGCGGCGATCACTTCATCATGCGCGGTTGTCCACGCTTTATAATCGAATCCCGGTGTCAGGTCGGCCGGCGGACGATTTGGACGAACAGGCAGCATTCCGTCCTGCTCGCCGTCACCGCCATCAGCCATATCATCGTCGGCCGATTCCTGGCCTTCGGTTTCGCCTTCGCCTTCGGAATCTTCGGACGTTTCACTTTCGCCGCGCTGCTCGACTTGACCTGCGCCGTCACTGTCGTCGTCGCCCGCATCCGCATCGTCCTGCCCGTCATCGTCGCCGTCATCGTCGCCGTCGTCATTCTCGTCGTCGGGCACCATGTCGCCTTCGATCAGGTCGAGGTCTTCGAGCAATTTGGTCGCAAGTGACGCAAATGCCGCCTGATCGTCGAGCACGAGGCCAAGGGCATCCATGTCGGATCCACCCGCAGTCTCGATCCACTCGCGGACAAGCGACAAACCTGCTTCTGTTGCAACCGGCGGCATTTCCCCGGTCAATCGTTCGCGAAGCAATAGCGCGACCGCAGTCGACAATGGCACTTCGTCGCGCGCCTTGGCGCGTGAAATCGGATCGGAACGCATCCGCATTTCAAGCGCGGTGTTCAAATTCGCGCGCACCCCTGCCATCCCGCGCGCGCCGAGTGCTTCGATCCGCGTGTTTTCGACGGCATCGAATACCGCGCGCGCAATCACCGGCACCGGTGCCGATTTGGCGTGCATGCCAGCGTCATGATGACGCAACCGCAGCGCAAAGCCGTCGGCGAAACCCCTTGCCTCGGCTACTTGCTCGGGTGGCAATGCACGCCCGGGCATCGGCACTTTGATATTCTTGCCGACCTGACTCGGGGCATCGGCGGTAAACGCCAGCTCGACTTCGGGCTCGTGCGCAATCGCTCGTGCGGTGCCGGTAAGCACCGCCTTGAAAGCTTCGAGAGGAGTCTGTTCTGCCATAGTGCCGACGCATAATCAGCCGCCGCGCAGATGTCACATGCTAAGCACCGCGCCACAGCCGAACGATCAAAAACCCTCGGGCAAATCCACAGGACCGATCAGTTGGCGGTATCGCGCCGCTGCATAACGATCGGTCATACCCGCAATGAAGTCCCCGATATGGCGGCTGCGGTCCGGCTCATCCTGCGGCAAAGCGACGCGCCAGCTGTCGGGCAGTGCATTTGGATCGGTCCGATAGGCTTCGAAAACGCCGCTCACGATTGTGCGCGCCAATGCTGCTACGGCTTGTTGTCGGGGATGATGATATAGATTGGCGTACATGAATGACTTCAGCGCGCGCTCGTCGGCCTGCATGGCTTCGGAAAATCCCGCGAGCGCGCGGCCCGCGCTTCGGACGTCACTAACGCACGTAACATGTGCCGCGGCAATCCGATTGCGCGTTTCGACAAGCACGTCGGTGACCATCGCACCGATTTGAGAACGGATCAGTTCGGGCAAGAGCCGCGACGGTGCGACATCGGGATACCGACGCCGAACATCGTCCCAGCGGGACGCAACGAACGGCAGTTCGAGCAACGCTTCATGATCCAGTATCCCCGACCGCAAACCGTCGTCGATATCATGATTGTCATAGGCGATATCATCCGAAATTGACGCAATCTGTGCCTCAAGCGAGGCATGGCTCGCAAGCTCGAGCGGGTACGCCGCATCTGCCGCGGCCAGTGCCCACCCGGGCGTTGCCACCGGCCCGTTATGCTTGGCCAGACCCTCGAGCATTTCCCAGCTCAGGTTGAGGCCCGACCACCGTGGATAGGGCGTTTCGATTGTCATCAACGCACGCAATGTGTGCGCATTATGGTCAAAGCCGCCGACGCCGGCCATTGCCGCCTGTAACGCATCTTCGCCGGCGTGACCGAACGGCGGATGACCGATGTCATGTGCCAGCGCGAGTGCTTCGGTCAGGTCCTCGTCCAGACCAAGTGCACGCGCCATCGTCCGCGCGATTTGCGCAACTTCGAGGCTGTGCGTCAGACGAACACGAAAATGATCACCGTCAGGTGCGATAAAAACCTGCGTTTTGTGGCGCAGCCGGCGAAAGCTGATCGAATGGATAATCCGGTCGCGGTCGCGCTGAAACGCCGTTCGCGGTCCGCGCAATTCGCCGAGTGTTTCGAAATGGAGCCGACCGCGGCTGAGCGCCGGATCGCACGCATAACCGGCGCGTTGCATCATCTGGCGGCCAGTTTGACGACCTCCTGCCCGGCCTCGCTGCTGTAAGTCGTGGCCGAGACGCCGGCCTTGGCAAGTGCATTGACCAATGCTTTCGCCTCGGCAGCAGATTTGACCGGGCCGGCGAGGACACGATTGGTTGCTTTATATGGCACACTGTAGCCACCATAGGACTTTAACGCGCTCGTGTTGCCACCGCGAATTTTGCGCCAAGTTGTCCCGAGCGAGCGTTCATTGCTGCCTGTCGCCACTTGCACCCAAAGACGCGCAGGATTGGCTTTCGCTGCGGCTGCATTCTTCGCCTTTTCATCCTTAGCAAGCTGCGCCGCGGCCTCAGCTTCCGCAGCGATTGCGGTCTTCCGTGCGGCAGCGCGTTGCTGCGCCCGAATTTCGGCCATGCTGGGCAATGCCACCGGCGCTGTTTCGGGCTCCGGCTCGATCCCGGTCAATATCGATGCAAGCCGCGACACCGGCGCGACCAGCGGCGGAACGGTCGCCTGGGGCGCGGCAGCCGGTGACACCGTTGTCGGGGTCCCGGGCATCGGTAACGCCGCAACAGCCGGATCAGGCTCCACGACCGGCACCGGAGGCAACGGCGAGATCGTTGTGATTGGCGCCGCGGCGGCGGGGGCAGGAGCGTGCGAAAGTGGCGGTTCCACCATTGCAATCTCGACCGGCGGCGCAACGATCGCCTTTTCGATCGGTGCAGCGACATTTTGAGGCACGGATGGTGTTCGCGATGGTGTTGCCAGGCGAACGGCATCGGGGAGCGGCAAGCCAGTCGCGCCTGGCACAAGAATCGCGGTCCGTGGCGCTTCGCCACGCATCTCGGGGGGCAGCTTTGCCGGATCAACATCGCCAATGCGTGTGCTGATGCGTGTGCCGACGCGCGTTGCGACGTTCAGCACGGAAAATCCCGGTTCCGGTGATGCATTGCCCGGTTGCATCGTCGCTGGTGCTGGCGGTGGCGCTGGCGTCGCCGGACTGGCTACTGCGACGGTCGCAGGACGCCCCGCCGTTTGTTGGGACGTCGACGGTGGCCCCAACGGCACCCCTGACGGAATGAGCCCGGCACTCGGCGCGATACCGGAAGACTGCGGCGCTACGGCGGATTTATATGGGTCGCCTATCTCCACGCGCGCAAATGTTTGCCCGTCACTGGGCATCGTCCCAAAATTCACGGCATGCGCACGTTCAGCGGGATTGAGTTTTTCGAGGCGTGCAAGAAATGGCGACATTGTGGCGGCAAGGCTGGCAGGCATTACTTGTCGTGCAATCATATTTGCGCCCGACACATCATTGTTCATCGCAAGGATGAATGCACGCGCACGCCACGCACCCTGATCCTGTTTACGCAGCAACGGATCGAGCATCGTCAGTGCCTGACTGCGTTCGCCCGAAATACCAAGCGACAAAGCATAGCGCCGCGTCACTTCGTCATCGGGGCCGCGACGCAGTGCAGTGACGTAATCACGCTGCGCCCGCGCATTGTCTCCACGCAAATCATAGGCGAGACCGCGATCCTTTGCGATATCACTTTCTGACGCACCAAGCGAAACGGCTTCGCCAAACAACCTGAGCGCGTCATCGGCTTTTTCGAGCATCACCAGCGCCGAAGCGAGGCCGGCTTTTGCTTTTTCGCTGCGGGGATTAATTTCATCGGCGCGTGCGAAAAAACCGAGTGCTGCATTTGGATCGCCGACGTCGAGCGCTGCCTGTCCGGCGCCAAGCAATGCGAACAGATTTCGCGGATTGGCCGCGAGCGTCCGCAGATGCATCGACAATGCACTCATCGAATCAGGCGCGGTCACAACCGGAATCGGCTGGACCATTTGCGCCGACGCATCCGGGGCGCCGGCCGCAACGGCAACGCCGAGCACTAGGGTGACGTAATGAGCGCGCCGCATAAGCCTGCTAAATAGAATATCACGGCGCTTGCGCAAGCACTGCAGCGGCACCCGCGCGTCGAGCCGACCGCTCGCCCCGACAAAACCGGCCGCGGCTGTCACCGCGGCCGTCGCGTCACTGATTGTTCTGGCGATTCAAAAACCGCGGAATGTCGAGCGGGTCCTTTGCTTCGGTGTCCGGATCGAGCTTTGCCGCGCCGCGCGCCATATTCGACATCCGTTCGAACAGAGTACCGCCGCCCGGCGTTGCCGGCTTTTCGATTTCAGCCGACGGCGCCGGTTCAGGGGCGAGCCAGCGACTTCCCGCCGACGGATTTGTGTCGTCGAACGAGATCACCGGCGATGGTTTCACTTCCGCGTCAAGCAAAAGCTCCTCACCGGCCACGTCCGCAACCTCGACTGGTGTGTCGAGAAGCAGGTCATCGACAGCAGTATCGGCCACTGCCGCCACCGGTTCGTGAGCGGTATCAGCGACGAGCTCCGGCGGCGTAAGGATCAATGGCGCTTCGTCAATCACAGCCACGGGCGCAGGCGCGGGTGCGTCGACCGTTTTTGCCTTGAAGCCCGGAAACGCAAACACGCGCGCGGGCTCGGGCATCGTCGACACTTCGGCCTCGATACCGGTGGCGACAACCGACACGCGGATACGTCCCTCAAGGTCATTGTTGAATGCCGAGCCCCAGATGATATTCGCATCGGGATCGACGAGTTCCTTGATGTGGCTCGCGGCTTCGTCGACTTCCATCAGGCGCATGTCCTCGCCACCGACGATCGATACGATAACGCCTTTTGCGCCCTTCATCGACACGCCGTCGAGTAGCGGGTTTGCAATCGCTTTTTCGGCGGCTTCGATCGCGCGGTTGTCGCCCGACGCTTCGCCCGTGCCCATCATTGCCTTGCCCATTTCGCTCATCACCGAACGCACGTCGGCAAAATCGAGATTGATAAGACCCGGCATGACCATCAGGTCGGTGATCCCGCGAACGCCCTGTTGCAGGACTTCGTCGGCCATCTGGAACGCTTCCTTGAACGTCGTCGACGGATTGGCGATCAGAAACAGGTTCTGGTTCGGAATGACGATCAGCGTGTCGACATGCTTTTGCAGTTCGGCAATCCCCGCATCGGCCGCTTTCTGGCGACGCGAACCTTCGAAGCTGAACGGCTTGGTCACAACACCGACAGTCAGGATGCCGCGATCGCGTGCAGCTTTCGCGATGACCGGCGCTGCACCCGTGCCCGTGCCGCCGCCCATGCCTGCTGCGATGAAGCACATATGCGCACCCTCGAGCGCGCGTTCGACCTGATCGATTGTTTCTTCGGCCGCTGCTTTCCCGATTTCAGGACGCGACCCGGCACCAAGGCCTTGCGTAATCTTCAGGCCCAGCTGGATGCGGCGCTCCGCCGAACTCGTATTCAGCGCCTGTGCGTCCGTGTTCGCGACAATGAAGTCGACTCCCTGCACGTTCGAGGCGATCATGTTCGCAATGGCGTTTCCGCCAGCGCCGCCAACGCCAATCACGCTGATCCGCGGGCGCAGTTCGTCAACTTCCGGTGCCAGAAATTCGATGCTCATGGTCCTGTCCCCTTCAACAATGTCAGCGGACAATGATCTGTCCCCCGGCACAAATAACGTGGCTCTTGTGCACTATTCGATTCGCCGATTCACTATAAAAATTAACAGGTCGGCAATTTCCATGAATGTGCTCAATATCCGCTTCGAAATGCCGCCATCATGCGCGACATCAATCCGCCCACCGGCATGCGCGTCACCAATTGCCCGTGGGCAACGATCGCGCGCAAATCGACCGGATCGGACGCCGCATAGTGGATCAGACCGGCGAGCGTTGCGAAACCCGGCCCGCTGTGCGCATCGGGCAAACCGATCATATTGCGAGGCCGACCGATGCGAACCGCACGGCCCAGCGTTCCTTGCGCATAATCGGCAAGCCCTTTCAATTCGGCACCGCCACCTGTCAGCACGACCTGACGACCGACCGGACCACTGAATCCGAGTTCCTTCAACGCTTTGGCGACTTCGCCCATCAAATGTTCGAGCCGCTGACGAATGACCGTAATCAGCGCCGCACGAGTGATCCGTGCCGTTTCGCCCGGTTCCTCATCAGTCGACAACGGCGCCACTTCGATCATGTCATGATTGTCGCGCGGGCTCGCCGTGGCCGACCCGAAAAAGCATTTCATGCGCTCCGCCTGATTGCGCCGGGTGCCGAACGCACTGGCAATATCATCGGTAATATCGGCCCCGCCGAAGGGGATCGATGCCAGCCCGACCAGAAGTCCGCCTGCAAAAAGCGACACGTTGGTGACGCCGGCACCGATTTCGACCAGCGCCACGCCCAGTTCACGCTCTTCGTCGGACAAGCACGCCATCCCCGTGGCGACGGGTGATGCAACAATCGATTTCACTTCAAGATGTGCCGATCGCACGCACAGGTCGAGATTGCGGACAGGCGACCCATCGGCTGAAACGACATGGATGTCGACGCCGAGCGTGTCGGCATGGAGGCCAAGCGGTTTTTTCACACCCTTCAACCCGTCGAGCGTGTAAAGTGTCGGCTGCGCATGGAGCACCATCCGCCCCTCAGGATCGATCGACCCGCGCCCGGCCGCAAGCAGTTCGTCGATGTCGTCCTGTTCGATCCGGTGGCCCCCGAGCTCGACTTCGACCGAGGCAATATCGCTGACCAGGCCGCCGGCTGAAAAACTGACCCAGACATCTTCGATATTGATGCCCGCGATCCGTTCAGCTTGCTCGACGGCCTCGCGCACTGCTTTTTCGGTCATGTCCATGTCGGCGATATAGCCGCGGCGAACGCCCCTGCTTTCACGCTGACCCGTGCCAAGCACGGTCAGCTCGCCCTGATCGCCGCGCTCGGCAATCAACGCCGACACTTTCCATGACCCGATGTCGAGTGCCGTGATAAGATTTTCGCGTCGCGGTGCGGCCATTATGCGTCCCCTCCCCCTTTTTCGATTTCTGGCGCGGTTTCGGCATTCTCGGTCGGCTTGTCGATTGCCGGTTTGTTTTTACCCACACGCACGAACATTTTGGCCGGATCGCGCATGTCGAATCTGACAAAGCCGCGCCCCAACAGCCGGTCGACGCCGTCCATGGCCGCGAATTTATTGAGCGCCGAAGCTGCGGTCTTTTCGCCTTCCGGAAGGGCGAGCACTTCACCCGACTGGAATTTCAAGTCCCAGCGCCGCCCGCCGACCCAAGTCGCACCTGCAAGCATCGGCTTCAGCCGCGGCGCATGCAAAATCAGCTCGGTCAGCGCCGTCGCCTGGACATTGGCGTCGGGACCAATGACGAGCGGCAAGTCCGGCATCGCGTTCAATGCCACCGGTTCGAGCACGATCCCGTGATCGTCAATCAACGACAGACGCCCGCCATTCTGCCATACTGCAGCCGGTTTGCGCTCGACGATGTCAACGACCAGTGTATCGGGCAACCGGCGCGAGACGCGCGCGTCCTTTATCCAGCCATATTGCAACAACTGCGCGCGCACTTTTTCGATATCGACAAGCGGCATTGCCCGGCTGTTCTGGTCAAGTGCAACGGCATAGACCGTCAGCCGTTCCATGCGGTCGATCCCGGTGACTTCGACTCGCTTCACGGCAAAACCTGCGCGGCCAATGCCCTCTGCCATCTGATTGGCGACATATCCCGGAACGCCGATCATGACAGCGATTGCAATTACTGCCGCTCCTGCCGTGGCGAGTATCGTCCATGTCGCAATACGCTGCCACATCGCGGCGCTGATCGGGACCAGGCCGATGGCACGCGTCAACATCGACGGCGGCTTTTTGCCGCGCGGCCCGCGCCGAACCGTCGGCCGTGCCTTGTTCGTGCTGCGTTTAATCGTTGCTGCGGCCGTCATAGCGCTTCTTCCAATATCGTCTGGACCAATTGGTCATACGAAATGCCGACATATTTCGCCTGCTCGGGCACAAGGCTCAACGCAGTCATCCCGGGCTGCGTATTGACCTCGAGCAGGAAAAGACCCTCGACACCCTTTTCATCGTCCCACCGGAAATCCGACCGCGACGTGCCCTTGCAGCCGAGAACGCGGTGCGCCTTCATCGCGATATCGAGACACGCACTGCTGATGTCGTCTGGAATATTGGCCGGGCATATGTGCTCGGTCAGCCCATCGGTATATTTCGACGCATAATCGTAAAAACCACTTTTCGGGCGAAGCTCGGTAACTGCCAGTGCACGATCGCCGATAACGGCAGTTGTCAGCTCGCGTCCGCGGATAAACGGTTCGGCAAGCAGTTCGTCGAATTCCTGCCACGGCCCGGCAACGTCGCGCCGGATCGGCAATCCGTAATTGCCCCCGACGGTCACGATCGCGACTCCGACCGATGACCCCTCATTGACGGGCTTCAGCACATAGGGTCGCGGCAAGGGATCACCGAGAAACAGACTTTCAGACTTGACCACATGCCCGCCTGGCATCCGTATTCCATGCGGTGCCAGCGTTTGTTTGGTCAATTGCTTGTCGATGGCAATGACTGAGGTTGCCATGCCCGAATGTGTATATCTGATGCCCATCAGGTCGAGCATTCCCTGGACGCTGCCGTCTTCACCGGGTGTTCCGTGAAGTGCGTTGAACACAATATCGGGGCGGACTTCGCGCAGCCTCAAAGCAACGTCAGCATCGAGGTCGATCCGGCTGACTATGTGGCCCAGCCGTTCGCAAGCGTCGGCAACGCCCGCGCCACTGGTCAGCGAGACTTCGCGTTCGGCGGACCAGCCGCCCATCAGAACCGCGACTTTCATTTCGCGTCGCCAATGCGCTGGATTTCCCATTCAAGGACGATGCCCGAATGCGCTTTCACTTTTTCACGCACTTCCTCGCCCAGCGCTTCAATATCGGCACTTGTCGCCGCTCCGAGGTTGAGCAGGAAGTTGCAGTGTTTCTCGCTGACCTGTGCATCGCCGCGCCGCAGCCCGCGACATCCCGCTGCATCGACCAGTGCCCAGGCTTTGTGCCCGTGCGGATTTTTGAACGTCGATCCTCCGGTCCGCGATCGCAACGGTTGCGATGCCTCGCGCTCGGCGGCGATCCGGTCCATTTCGGCTGCGATCATTGCGGGGGCCCCCGGCACGCCGGCAAAGGTCGCGGCAACAACGATTGCGCCATCGGGCAAATTTGAATGACGATAAGTGAAACCGATTTCGTCGAGCGCCATCGACCGACTTTCACCCGACCGCGTCACAATGTCGACGCTGACCACGATATCGGAAACTTCGCGTCCATAAGCGCCGGCATTCATCCGCACCGCACCACCTACGGTGCCCGGGATTCCGCGTAAAAACTCAAGCCCCGCAATCCCCTTGTCGCGAGCGGCGCTTGCGACCGAAATGCCCGGCGCGCCCGCACCAGCGGTCAGGCGGTTGCCATCGACGCTGATCGCCGCAAAGGCCTTGCCCAGCCGCACTGTGACGCCGCGCACACCGCCGTCACGGACGATCAGGTTCGAACCAAGCCCAAGTGGCCAGACCGCGCCGTCAGGATTGGCGCGCAGAAACTGCTGAAGGTCGTCGACGTCGGCGGGCTCGAACAGCCGATCAGCAGCGCCGCCCGATTTGAACCAGACCAGCGGCGCAAGCGGCGCGCCGTGCGTCAGCCGTCCGCGAACTTCAGCCCGATCGAGTGTGCTGCCCGTCATTGCCGCATATCCGAAATTGCCTGAGCCAGGCCCGCTGCCCATTTCGTGATATCGCCGGCACCAAGGCAAACGACCATATCACCTGCGACGCCGTCTTTTGCCAGCGCGGCGGCAAGCACATCGGCATCGGATATTTCCAGCGCGGCCCGGTGTCCGCGTGCTTTCAACCGTTCAACGAGTGCGCCTGCATTGACACCGTCGACCGGCGCTTCGCCCGCGGCATAAACTGGCGCGACATAGACGACATCGGCATCGTTGAACGCCTGCGCAAATTCATCCATCAGCCCGCCCAGTCGCGAATAACGATGCGGCTGCACGACTGCGATGACGCGACCCGCAGAGCCGGAGACGACGCCTTCGCGCGCAGCCGACAGCACTGCCCGGATTTCGACCGGATGATGCCCGTAATCATCGATGATCGTCATCCCGCCGACCTCACCGACGTTGGTGAAACGCCGCTTGACTCCACCGAACGCGCCGAACCCTTTTTGAATCGTCGCATCATCAAGACCGAGTTCGATCGCAACCGCAATCGCGGCCAGTGCATTTTGAACATTGTGCCGCCCGGCCATGGGCAGCGAGACATCCTCGATACTCCGCGTCGAACCGTCGCGGTGACGGATGACGACTTCGAAACGGTTCCCCCCTGCGCCCGGCATCACATTGACCCCGCGCACATCGGCCTGTGCAGAAAAGCCATAGGTTACGATCCGCCGGTCGCGAACGCGCGGTAACAATGCCTGAACTTCGGGATGATCGAGACACAACACAGCCGCGCCATAAAACGGCACATTCTCGACAAACTCGACGAAGGCATCCTTGACCGCATCGAACGATCCGTAATGATCGAGATGTTCGGGATCGATATTCGTGACGACCGCAATCGTCCCGTCGAGGCGCAGAAAACTGCCGTCGCTTTCATCGGCCTCGACAACCATCCAGTCACTTGCGCCCAGTCGCGCGTTCGATCCGTATGAATTGATGATCCCGCCGTTGATCACTGTCGGGTCGACGCCGCCAGCGTCGAGCATGGCCGCGATCATGCTGGTCGTCGTTGTCTTCCCGTGGGTGCCTGCGACCGCGACCGTCGATTTCAGCCGCATCAGCTCGGCAAGCATTTCGGCGCGGCGCACCACGGGAATGCGTCGCTCATACGCCGACGCTACTTCGGGATTTGCCCGCTTGATCGCCGTCGATGTGACCACGACTGCGGCATCGCCCAGATTATCGGCGCTATGCCCGATCGCGACCGAAATGCCGCGCTTGCGCAATCCTTCGATGACATAACCGTCGGCCACATCGGACCCCTGAACCTTGTAGCCGAGATTATGCATCACTTCGGCAATGCCCGACATGCCGATGCCGCCGATGCCGACAAAATGAATGGTACCGATGTCGGTCGCCACGCCTTTCATTTCGGCCCCCTCACTGCGCGAAGGCCGGTTTGAAACTGGCGGGTTGCATCCCGATCGGCGCGGGTCCGATACTTTCGACGAGATCGGCAAGGTGCCGGGTCGCATCGGGACGGCCACATCCCCACGCACGTTTCGCGGCATTGGCAAGCGCAACCGCGTCAAGGCCCAGTTTCTGCATCTGCTTGGCAAGTTCGACGGGCGTAAAACTTGTCTCGGCAATTGCCCGCGCGCCGCCGGCTTCGACCATTTCACGCACATTTGCGGTTTGATGATCGTCGGTTGCGCTTGGCAGGGGAATAAGGATCGCGGGACGGCCCGCTGCCGTCAGCTCGGCAATTGTCGAAGCGCCAGCACGCGCAATCACGAGATGCGCCCAATTCAGGCGTTCGGGCAGATCGGGCATATAGGTCGCAAGGTCGGCGGGAATGCCCAGCTGCATATAGCGCGTTTTCACCGCTTCGATATCTTCGGCACGACATTGCTGCGTCACTTGCAAGCGGCGCCGAAAACTGAGCGGCAACAGCCCCAGCCCATCGGGCACGACCCGCGACAGGACGCCCGCGCCTTGTGACCCGCCCGTCACGAGCACCCGAAAAATGCCATTGTCGTCGAGCGGTGGAAAATCCTGATCCCGGATTTTGATCACCTCATCGCGCACCGGATTACCGACCAGATGTGTTTTCGCACGCCAGCTATCCTTCATCCGCGCGACCGTCGGATAGCTCGTGGCGATTGCGTTGACCCAGTTTCCGACAAGCCGGTTGACGCGGCCGAGCACGGCATTTTGTTCGTGCACGATGGTGGGAACGCCACCACGCTTTGCACCCAACAGCGCCGGGAACGCGGGATATCCGCCAAATCCGACCACAGCCGACGGCCCAAATTCCTTGAAAATTTCATAACTCATCATCCGGCCGCGTTGGACCGCGCGCCAGCCGGGAAACCACGACACCGGATTTTTCGTGATCCGCCCGGCGGGCAGCTTGTGCACTTCGACACCGTCAAACAGGCCGGGGATTTTCGCGCCGCGCTCGTCGGTGATCAGCGCAACATGGTGTCCGCGCCGGATCAGTTCGATGGCGAGCGCATGCGCCGGCACCATATGACCGCCCGTGCCGCCGGCTGCGAGAACGAAATGTTTCGAAACTGTCATTTCTTGCTCCAGCGCACGACATATGGCGAGCGACGAAGATACGGGTTGCGCCGGGTAAACGCCAGCAACAGACCAAAGCCCGTCGACAGCGCAAGCATCGACGAGCCGCCATAGCTGATGAACGGCAGTGTCATCCCCTTTGACGGCGCAAGATTGACGTTGACCGCCATGTTGATGAGCGCCTGAACCGCGAATTGCGTCGTCAGTCCGGCGGCCGCAAGAACGATGAACGGATCTTCTTCATCAAGCAGTTTGACGAACACCCGGACGACAATCGCCAAAAACAGAACCGCAATCATGATACAGGCGAACAGGCCGAATTCCTCACCGATAACGCTAAAGATATAATCGGTGTGCGCTTCGGGAAGGTGGAATTTGGCGACACCACCACCGGGACCCGTTCCGAAAAATCCACCCGCGGTAAGCGTCGCATAGGCGCTGTCGACCTGATATGTATCGCCCTGCGCAAACAGGAAATTGTTGATCCGCTGCGTTGCCACCGGATAAAAGAAATAGGCAGCAACGACGCCGACCGCGCCGAAACCCGCAAGCGTTCCCATGATGCGATACGACACGCCGGTCAGCATCAGCATGGCAAGCCAGACCGTGCAGAAAATAATCGTCTGACCGAAATCGGGCTGTTTCATCAGGAAAAACGCAATCAAGGCGACAAGCACACCTGACACCGGAATGACCGGCAACGACTTGTCATGAGCACGCAGGCTGAGCAGCCAGGCCAGTGTGACCACAAAAAAGGGTTTGAGAAATTCGGACGGCTCGAACGAAGCAAAGCCAAGGCCGATCCAGCGCTTTGCCCCATTTGTTTCTGCACCGATGATTGGAACGATCGGAAGCATCAGCGAGAATGACGCCGCGCCGAACATCGCCAGCCGCCGCGCCAATGGCACCGGCAGCATCGACACGGCGAGCATCACGGGCAAACCGATGCAAACCCAGCTGAGTTGCCGCCAGAAATAATAAAGCGGGGCGATGGTCACATTGCCGCCCGAATAGCGCGCCGCGGCCGATGGCGATGCCGCTGCGACCGCAACGAGGCCGATTGCGATCAGGATAAAAACCAGCAGCAACAGCATCCGGTCGATTTCCCAGAACCACAAGCCGAACGCCGATCGGTCGGACCGTCCGAGCCGCCCGGCAACGCTGCTTTTCACGCGCGCCGTGCCGCGCGAGATTGCCGTTGTCATAATGCCCCCACCAGTGCCCGGAACTGATCGCCCCGGTCTTCATAATCGCGAAATTGATCGAACGACGCGCAGGCGGGGGACAGCAGGACTGTTTCGCCGGGCTTTGCCGCCTGTGCCGCCGTTCTGACAGCGTTGTCCAACACGCCGCACTCAACGACGGCACCGACCTTCCCATGCAGGAGCTTTGCATAGTTCGGCCCTGCGTCGCCAATCGTATAGGCCGCCCGGACATGCCCGAAATGCGGGGTGCAGGCATCGAGTTCGTGCGTCTTCGCCTGCCCGCCCAAAATCCAGTGCACCGCCGGATAGGCCGCGAGCGCAGGCGCGGTCGATGTCGGGTTGGTCGCCTTGCTGTCGTTGACATAAAGGACGCCATCCAACTCGCGGATGCGCTCCATGCGATGCGGAAGGCCGGGGTAGGTCGAAAAGCCTTGCTCTATCTGTTCAGCATTGAGGCCCAGTCCGGCGCCAATTCTTGACGCTGCTGCAGCATTTTGCGCGTTATGCGGACCTTGCAGCGAAGGCCAGCGTGATTGATCGAGAACCGGCGTTTCACCGCGGATTTTTAGGCCCGACGACATGTCGAACAACCGCGCCTTACTCGCCGCGTACGCCTCAAACCCGTCATACCGGTCCAGATGATCGGGCGTGATGTTGAGCAGCACGGCGACATCGCAATCTAGCGTGAACGTCAGGTCGATCTGGTAGCTCGACAGCTCGAGCACATAAACGCCGCCTTCGGGCAATGGCTCCTGCCCCAGGATCGGCAGGCCGATGTTGCCGCCCATCGTCGTCGGCACGCCTGCGGTTTTCAGGATGTGGTGCACCAGCGCGGTTGTCGTCGACTTGCCGTTGGTGCCGGTGATCCCGACGACCTTGTGCGGCGGCAGTTCGGCGCGGGCTTGGGCGAAGAGTTCGATGTCGCCAATGATCGGCACGCCATATTTCGCAGCGTGGGCGGCAATCGGGTGGCGGTTGAGGGGAACGCCGGGAGAGACGATGACGGCCGTAAAGCCGGAGAGGTCGAGCGTCGCCGGATCTTGCCAATCGAGATCATCGGCACGGCGGGCGGGATCGCTGTCCCACGCCGTAACCTCG
>JANLWD010000013.1:0-1817 GCA_031364345.1 Sphingomonas sp. | reverse complement strand
GTGCATGTGATAGCCGCTGATCGAAATGCTGTTGAATTTCGGCATGTTGGCGGACGTATAGGCGATGATGTCCGACACGATCCGCATGCTCGGTTCGGGCGGGTAGATATAGGTGTTGCGGACCATGAACTCTTTCAGAATGTCGTTCTGAATGGTCCCATCGAGCTTGTCCTGCGAAACCCCCTGCTCCTCGCCCGCCACAATGAAAAACGCGAGGACCGGGATTACCGCGCCGTTCATCGTCATGCTGACCGACATCTGATCGAGCGGAATGCCGTCGAACAGGATTTTCATGTCCTCGACGCTGTCGATCGCCACGCCCGCTTTCCCGACATCGCCAACGACGCGCGGATGATCGCTGTCGTAGCCGCGGTGCGTCGCCAGATCGAAAGCGACGCTTAAACCCTTTTGCCCCGCCGCCAGATTGCGCCGGTAAAAAGCGTTTGATTCCTCAGCCGTCGAAAACCCCGCATATTGCCGGATCGTCCATGGGCGGCCTGCATACATGCTGGCCTTCACCCCGCGCGTGAATGGGGCAAAACCGGGAAGTCCCGGATCGCTGGCATCGTCGGCGGTATAAAGAGGCTTGACGGCAATCCCTTCGGGCGTCGGCCACGTCAGGTCGCGGTTCTTCACTTCCTTGGCGGCCAGTGCCTGCCAGTTGGCAACAGAGGGCTTTTCAGTCATCACGCGTTCTATTCCCCCCATGCAAGCCGCTGTCGAGACTTTTCCTTGTGCCCATCAGCGCGCCCGCTATGCGCACGGTTATGAACGATGCAACCACGACACCAATAGCCGCCCGCAAACCCGCTACCAAAACCGTCCACGGCGTAACTTTGTCCGATGATTACGCTTGGCTGCGCGATCCGAAATATCCGGAAGTCACTGATCCCGAGGTGCTCGATTATCTGAAGGCCGAAAACACCTATTTCGAAAGCGCGATGGCCCCGCATGCACCGCTGATCGAAACGATCTTTCAGGAAATGAAGGGCCGCATCAAGGAAGACGACCAAAGCGTCCCCGCAAAGGACGGCGATTATTTTTATTGGCGCGCGTTCGAGACCGGCGGGCAATATCGCAAATGGTGGCGGCGTCCTGTTTCAGGCGGTCCCGACGAGCTGATCCTCGACGAGCCGGCACTGGCCGAGGGAAAAGAATATTTCCGTCTCGGCGCGCTGACGCTCAGTGAAGATGGTCGCTACATGGCCTATTCGATCGATGACAATGGCAGCGAGCGCTACACTGTCCATTTTCGCGACTTGCAAGCCGGTGTCGATCTGCCCGACGCGATCGCCAGTGCCAGCGGCCAGTGGGGCGATGGCACGATCGAGGGGACGCTTGGCGCCATCACGTTCAGCGCCGACAACACGCATCTCTTCTATGGTCTCGTCAACGAAAACTGGCGGATCGACACGATCAAGGCGCACCGCGTCGGCACTGCCGTCGCTGAAGACATCATAATTTATCACGAGGAAGATCCGGGCTTTCAATGCGGTGTCGGCATGACGCATGACCGCAAATGGATCGCAGTTGCGGCGGGGGACAATACGACGTCTGAAGTGCGCCTGCTCCCAGCGAACGATCCGCTCGCCACGCCGATCCTTGTCCGCGCGCGTCAGGCAGGCGTCGAATATGATGTCGACACGCACGATGACACGCTGTTCATCGTCACCAACGACACCGACACCAATTTCCGTCTTTGCACCGCGTCGATAGACACGCCGGGCGACTGGGCCGAACGCATCGCGCCCAAGCCCGATTTCTACCTGACCGATGTCAGCATCTTCGCCGATTTCTTCGTGGTTGAGGGGCGCGAG
>JANLWD010000116.1:0-10438 GCA_031364345.1 Sphingomonas sp. | reverse complement strand
AGCGGCTGAACCTATATCTCCAGGGTGATGGCGGGTTTCGCGCCGAATTCATCGTGCGGTCGTCCGATCCGGCGCTTGCGACGAAGCTGAGCGCCGCCGGGTTTGCCGCCACGCCGGGCGGCTTTGTGTTGCGGATGGCCGGAAAGCTCTAGCGTCGTGGCTTATTCAGCCGTATGGGCGTCGCAGCCGATGTGGCGGTCGTAGCTCAATTGGTTAGAGCGCCGGTTTGTGGTACCGGAGGTTGCGGGTTCAATCCCCGTCGATCGCCCCAATTTTTTGACGAATAGTGAGAACGCCATGGTCGCCGTTTGGGACATGCCCGATTTCGACGACCATGAAGGCGTCCATCTGTTCCGTGATCATGCCACCGGATTGACGGCGATTGTCGCCATTCATTCGACGGCGCTCGGTCCTGCGGCGGGCGGGACGCGCTTCTGGCGCTATGCTGACAATATCGACGCGGTTACCGATGCGTTGCGGTTGTCACGCGGCATGAGTTATAAAAATGCCATGGCGGGACTTCCCGCCGGGGGTGGGAAGGCCGTGATCCTCGCGCTCGCGGATGGTGCCAAATCATCGGCTATGCTCGACGCTTTTGCACTTGCTGTCGACAGCCTCGGCGGTCGCTACATCACGGCGCAGGATGTCGGCATGTCGGTCAAAGACATGATCGCCATTTCACACAGCACGCGCCATGTCGCGGGACTGCCGGGACAAAGCGGCGGCGATCCGGGGCCGTCGACGGCACGCGGTGTCTATCTGGGCGTGTGTGCCGCGGTCGAACGCGCGCTTGGTCGCGCAACAGTGTCGGGTGTGCATATTGCGATACAGGGCGTCGGCAGCGTCGGTGGCGGGCTCGCGCGGTGGCTGGCGAGGGCAGGCGCGCGTCTGACACTGGCCGATGCCGACACGACGCGTGTCGTGGCGCTGGCGCATGAACTGAGCGCAAACGTCGTTTCACCGGACGAAATTATGACGGTCGATGCCGACGTCCTTTGTCCCTGTGCATTGGGTGCGACGCTGACCAGCGACGCGGTTGCGGCGTTGCGGGTCGCTGCGGTCGCCGGTGGTGCGAACAATCAACTGGCGACGGCGGACGACGGGGCCCGGCTTGCGGCACGCGGTATTTTATATGCGCCCGATTATGTCATCAATGCGGGCGGCATCATCAATGTCCTGCGCCAGATCGACGGTGCGGACGATGCCGAAATCGACGCGCGCGTCGACCAGATTCCGGCACGACTGAACCGCATCTGGGACGAAAGCGCAGCATCGGGCGCAACGCCGGCTCAGGTTGCCGACACGATGGCGCAGCGGCTGATCGGGCGTCAGCTCCCGTAGAAAAACCGCTCTTCGACGATCTTGCCGTTCTTCACGGTGTACAGCGCTTCCTCGTCCGTCTGCATGCGATCGTTGCTTTGTTTGTTGGTCACATCCATTTTGAAGCGGACGATGAACTGGTCGCCGTTGACGAATGGACCATGCGCTTCGATGTTATGGATTTCGTGATTGGCATACCACCATTCGCCTTTCGCGCGAACCGCATCGATTCCGGTCGCATGCGTTTCGGGTCCCATGGCTTCGACACTGACGATATCGGACGACCAGTATTTCTCGCCAGCCTGATCGAAGTGCCCGGCGGCACACATCGCTGCAAAATCAGCAGCCAGTTCAGCAGTTGTCATGATCGCGTCCTCGTCATCTGCGTCGGGAACGAGTTTTATATGTCCTTAAGATTGCCTGTGCAAACTGCTTCCAAGCGGCGAAATGGTCGGCTATGAGAATCTCAAGATGCACGCGCTGGCGAATCCGACACGATTTTTGAAACTGGCTCGACCGCTGACGGCGATTTTCGGTATCGGCGGGATCGTGATGATCGTCCTCGGGTCCTACGCCGGATTGTTCATAGCGCCCGCCGATTATCTTCAGGGCGATACGTTCCGCATTCTTTACGTGCATGTCCCGGCAGCGTGGCTGGCGATGGGCGGATGGACGGGCATTGCGATCGCAAGCATCGTGCAGCTGGTCTGGCGGCATCCGCTGGCGGGCGTCGGCGCGCGTGCTGTCGCTTTGCCGGGCGCGCTGTTCACGGCGATCTGCCTGGTCACAGGGTCGATCTGGGGCCGCCCGACATGGGGCACATGGTGGGAATGGGATGGGCGGATGACGTCGATGCTTGTCCTGCTTTTCCTGTATATCGCCTACATGGCACTTGCGAGTGCAAGCGACGAGCGGACCAGCGTCAGCCGTGCAACCGCAATTTTCGGCATCGTCGGCGCGGTGAACATTCCGATCATCAAATATTCGGTCGTCTGGTGGAACACGCTTCATCAGGGCAGTTCGATCTCGGTAATGGGCGGATCGAAAATCGCGCCCGACATGTTGTGGCCGCTCGGGCTTACGACGCTGGGTTTCAGTTTGTGGTTCGGGGCGATCGTCCTGATGCGGATGCGCGCAATTCTCGCTTCGGCAAAAGTCGAAGCCCGGCTTGAACGGATGGCGCGCGGATGAACCACTGGGCGTTCGTTACCTCCGCATATCTTATCACGCTTGGCGCCACGGTCGCGATGTCGTTGTGGGCGTGGGCATCGATGCGCGCGGCGGAGAAGGCGGCAGAGCGATGAAAGCCAAGCACCAGCGACTGATCCTCTCGCTTGCGGCGCTGTCGGCCGTTGTCGGTTCTGGCGTCCTTGCGATGTCAGCCATCGGCGACCGGGCGAGTTATTTCTATGCCCCCGGTGATGTCGCCAAAGCGGCACCACCCGCCGGAAAAGCTGTCCGTTTGGGGGGCATGGTGACCAAAGGCAGCCTGACGCGCGGCAGCGACGGCGTGACGTTGGGATTCAAGGTTCACGACGAAGCCAGCACGGTCGATGTGGTGTTCAAGGGCATTCCACCCGATCTGTTCAAGGAAGGCTCGGGTGTCGTTGCCGAAGGATCATTTGCCGGCGGGACATTCGTTGCAACCAACCTGCTCGCCAAGCATGACGAGAATTATATGCCGCCGCAAATGGCGGGAACGCAGCATAAAACGGATAGTTTGAAACCATGATTGCCGAAGCCGGACTTGCTACACTCTGGATCGCCGCTGTGCTGGCGCTGCTTCAACTAGGGCTCGGTGCCATGGCAATTGCCGATGTGCGCGCCGATTTACGGCGTGGCGTGCGTGCCGTCGCTGTGGTGCAGGGCGTGTTCGTCATGGCGGCGTTTTGGCTGCTGATCACATGCTTCCTGCGGTCGGACATGTCGGTCGAACTGGTCGCCGCAAACAGTCATTCGATGAAGCCCTTGCTTTATAAGTTTTCAGGAACGTGGGGCAATCACGAAGGGTCGATGTTGCTGTGGGTCGCAGTGCTCGGCTTTGCCGGTGGTGCGATTGCGCTGATCGAACACCGGATCAAGGAACGAACACTTGCCGCGACGCTGGCTGCACAGGCGGCAATCGGGCTGGGCTTTTATGCGTTCCTGCTGTTTTCGTCGAACCCGTTCAAACGTCTGTTCCCGGTTCCTGCCGACGGCAATGGTCTCAACCCGTTGTTACAGGATCCCGGCCTCGCTTTTCATCCGCCGACGCTTTATTTCGGTTATGTCGGCATGTCGGTTGCGTTCAGTTTTGCGGTTGGCGCGCTGATCACGCGTGATGTCGACCGTGATTTTGCGCGTGCGATGCGACCATGGGTGCTTGCGGCGTGGATTTTCCTGACGATCGGCATCACGGCTGGCAGCTATTGGGCCTATTATGAACTTGGCTGGGGCGGCTGGTGGTTCTGGGATCCGGTCGAGAATGCCTCATTGATGCCATGGCTCGCGGCGACGGCGCTGCTGCATTCCGTAACTGTGCTGGCGACGCGCGACGGGCTTCGTGCATGGACGATCATGCTCGCAGTCGTTGCGTTTTCGATGAGCATGGTCGGGACGTTCCTCGTCCGGTCGGGTATTTTGACGAGCGTTCACAGTTTTGCGGTCGATCCGACGCGCGGGAGCTTTCTGCTAGCGCTTCTGACACTATATATCGGCGGCGCACTGGTTCTGTTTGCAATGCGCATTTCGAGCGTGCGCGAGGGGACGCAATTCGATCTGATCAGCCGCGAAGGCGCGCTGGTCGCCAACAACTTGTTCCTGTCGGCAATTCTCGGCGTCGTTCTGATCGGCACGCTATATCCGCTCGCAGCCGAAGCCGTGACGGGCGAAAAGCTATCGGTCGGCCCGCCTTATTTCGATGCGACGGCGGGGCCGCTTGCACTTGCACTCGTTATTTTCATGGGATTGGGACCGCTGACGCGCTGGCGCCGGGACGACCTGGCGACCGTGCTCAAACGCGTTGCGCTGCCGATTGCGTTATTTGTTGCTGCGGTCATTGCGATGGCGGTATTCGCGCCGCAAATCAGCATTTTGTCGTTTCTCGGCATCGTGCTGGCGGTTGGCATCGGTGCGGCAAGCCTGGCGCCATTGTGGAAGCGTAATTTACGCCGCACGCCGATCTTTACTTATGGTATGGTGATTTCGCACCTCGGCGTTGCGGTCGCGCTCGCCGGCATGGCAACCGAAAGTGCGTTCATCAAGGAAACGCTCGTGGCCAAGCGCATCGGCGAAAGCGCGGCCGTCGGACCATACACGATCAAATTCGTCGGCATGGAGCCGATTGCCGGACCCAATTGGACCGCACTCGAAGCAACACTCGAAGCGCGGCGCGAGGGATTTCTGGGCGGTAATGGTCAGGTGTTCCGCCTGAAGCCGCAGTCGCGTCAATTTTCCAGTCCGCAAACCGAAACCAATGAAGCCGCCATCGCGACCAAGCTCGACGGCCAACTTTATCTGGTTGTCGGCAAGGAAGATGCGTCGGGGCGGTTCCAGCTTCGGTTGTGGTGGAAACCGATGGTCACGCTGATCTGGCTGGGCGGCGCGATGATCGCCTTTGGTGGCGTGTTGTCGCTGATCGGGCGCGTCAAACGCGATTGGGCGTTGTCGGAACGCCAGGCTTACGCATGAACCGGCCATGGTTATGGGCTCCACTCGGCGCGTTTGCGTTGCTGGTGGCGGTTGTCGGTATCGGGCTCATCCGCCCGACAAATACCGAAAATCGATCAAAAATGATCGGGAAGTCATTGCCCGGCTTCGTCATTCCCGCAGCGGCGTCGGGCATTCCCGGTCTCAGCAGTGCCGACTTTACCGGCAAGCCACGATTGCTGAATGTGTTTGCCAGCTGGTGTGTGCCGTGCATCGCCGAAGCACCCATCCTAACATCGATGGCGGAGCAGGGCGTCATTATCGAAGGCGTCGCAATCCGTGATAAACGGGCCGACGTCGACAAATTTCTCGCACGCAATGGCAATCCCTATCGCGCGATCGGATCCGATGTCGATTCATCGATTCAGCTGGCACTGGGGTCATCGGGTGTTCCTGAAACTTTCGTAATCGATGGCAAGGGCACGATCCGCCACCAGCATATCGGCGATATCAAGGTCGACGACGTGCCCGAAATCCTTGCCGTACTGAAAGCATCGCAATGAGGATTTTGCTCGCTGCCATGCTGTTGCTTGCGTCACCCGCGCTCGCTGATTCGTCGATGCCCGCGGCACCACTGGCGAACACGCAACTGTCCGATGCGAAACAGGAACGCGCGGCGCAAGCGCTGATGCTTTCGGTGCGTTGTCTTGTTTGTCAGGGGCAGTCGATCGCTGATTCGGATGCCGAAATGGCGGCGGACATGCGCGCGATGATCCGCAAGCGGATCGCGGCAGGCGAGAGCCCGGACGATATCCGCAATTGGTTGATCGAACGATACGGCAACTGGGTCAGTTACAAGCCGGTATTCGATGCACAGACGGCGTTGCTGTGGATCGCGCCGTTCGGCCTCCTTGGTGCGGGCATCTTCCTTGCGCGTGGGCGTTTCAAAAAGCGGAACGGGTAAATTGGCCTGGGGGATTGTTGCAGGACTGGTGGTCATTGCGTTTGCCGTGTTGTGGCGCTTTGCTCGGCTTCCGCGTTACGCCACCGAGTTGACGGCGGCGGCGATCCTTTTGGGGATCGGAGGTTACGCGTTACAGGGCAGCCCGATGCAGCGCGGCACAAGCGTCACGGCGCGCGATGCGCCCGACAAGCTCGACCCCGCGCTGGTCAGCAGCCGGCAGAACATGATGGGCCGTTTCGGCAACGAGGCGCAGTGGCTCGATTATTCTGACACGATGATGCGGATGGGCCAGACCCAGATGGCTGTGCTCGCAATGCGTAGCGGCATTCGCGACAATCCGAAAAATCCCGACTTGTGGGTTGGGCTGGGCAATGCACTGGTCGCACATGGTGGCGGACTTGTGTCTCCTGCTGCGCGCTTCGCCTATGAACAGGCCGCACGCCTTTCCCCCAAACACCCGGGACCACCGTTTTTTCTCGGTGTGGCTTTGGCACAGGAAGGAAAAACCGAAGAAGCCGCGAAGACGTGGACTGATTTGCTTGCCCGGTCGCCGGCGGATGCACCGTGGCGTGCCGATCTCGAAGCGCGGCTTGCTGCTATTGGAGGCGGGCGACCCTGAACCCGCGCTTTTTCAGCATGGCGGTCACCGCAGCGTCTCCCGCAAGATGTCCTGCACCGACGGCCATGAAAATAGTGCCGGGTTGCTTCATCCGGCCCGCCACCCAGCCGGTCCAGTTCGCGTTGCGATCGCGCAGCAAGACATCGGTGAGTTCGGGCGATAATTTCAATTCATCGTCGAAGGTCAGCGCGATCTTTTCGACGTTGCCAGTAGTCCACGCTCGGATCATCGCATCGAATTCGGCCTGCGCATTGCTGTCGTCGTCGGCAATGCTTTCGAGAAAACGGCGTTGGGCGCTTTCGGGCAGCCCGTCGAAATAGCTGAGCTGTTGCGCCGGCGTTTCGAGGCCGATCACTGATTTGCCGTCGGCGACGAAGCGTTTCGACAGCACTGCCTCGGCACCATATTCGGGGCTGACAGGCAAATCGCGCATTCCCGCCGAAGCCAGCGTCAGTGCTGCTGCCCAGGTTTCGAAACGGTCGAGCACGGCAATCGGCACGCCGCTGCGCGTAACAATGCGCTCGAGTGCTTCGCGCTTCGACGGCGGCACCCGGTCGAGCAACGGCGGCAGTCCCGGCGAAAGGCCGAGGCGCGTCATGATTGCGCCCGTTGCCTGAGGATCCTTGTCCATGACGGTTTCAAGGACGAGACCCTGCGAACTGCGGATCGCTGCATCGATTTTCGGCGACACCCAGGCAAGATCCTTTGGCAGCAGGTGGATCGTTCCGAACAGGAAGATTGTTGTGTCGGCGTCGCTTACTTTCCACAGCGCGGGGCGGATCGGCTTTGCCTCGCTTTGCGTGCTGTGACAGGAAAGCAGCGCAAATGCCGCGAATGCAGAGGTGAGCGCGCGTTTCATCGATTGGCGCCTAGCGCGTTGCTTGACCCGTCGCCAGCCCCAAGGCAAAGGCCAGCGGGATTTGTTGCACCTGCGAAGTGTCTTCGAAAAGGATGTGTGCGTGACCAAGCCGCTCAGCTTTCAAAAGCTGATCCTGACGCTGCATGACTATTGGAGCGATCGCGGCTGCGTGATCCTGCAGCCCTATGACATGGAAATGGGAGCGGGGACGTTTCACACCGCGACCACTTTACGCGCGCTCGGCCCCGATCACTGGAATGCCGCGTTCGTGCAGCCTTGCCGCCGCCCGACCGACGGGCGCTATGGTGAAAATCCGAACCGGCTTGGCCATTATTACCAGTATCAGGTCATCATGAAGCCATCGCCGCCCGATTTGCAGGAACTCTATCTTGGCAGCCTGGCCGCGATCGGCATCGATCCGCTGCTCCACGACATCCGCTTTGTCGAGGATGACTGGGAATCGCCGACGCTCGGCGCGTGGGGGCTTGGCTGGGAAGTGTGGTGCGACGGCATGGAAGTGTCGCAGTTCACATATTTTCAGCAAATGGGTGGTTTCGACTGCAAGCCGGTTGCGGGTGAACTGACCTATGGGCTCGAACGCCTCGCCATGTATGTGCAGAATGTCGACAGCGTTTATAAGCTGGATTTTAATGGAAATGGCGTGACTTACGGCGATGTCTTCCTCGAAAACGAAAAGCAGATGAGCCGCTGGAATTTCGAGATTGCCGACACGAAAATGCTTTTCGACGGGTTCAAGATGGCAACTGCCGAGTGCGAAAAATGCCTCGCTGCCGATTTGCCGATCCCGGCGTATGAACAGGCGATCAAAGCAAGCCATATTTTCAACACGTTGCAAGCGCGCGGGGTGATTTCGGTCGCCGAACGCGCGGCCTACATGGGCCGCGTGCGCGACTTGGCAAAGGGCGCATGTGCCGCGCACATGACCAAAAACGGATGGGCCGCGTGAGCGATTTTTTGCTCGAGTTGCGTTCAGAGGAAATCCCGGCGCGAATGCAGGCCAAGGCCAAGGACGATCTTGCACGATTATTTGTCGATGAAATCGCCAAGTCCGGAATGAAGGCCGAGAGTGTCGAAACTTTTGCGACTCCGCGCCGACTTGCCCTGATCGTAGGCGGTCTTCCCGATGCAACCGACGCCACCAGCGAGGAACGCAAAGGCCCGCGTGCCAATGCGCCCGAACAGGCGTTGGCAGGGTTCCTCCGCTCGACGGGTCTTTCGCGCGATCAACTGACTGAGCGCGACGGCGTGCTGTTTGCGGTGATTGACAAGCCCGGACGCCCGACGGCGGACGTTCTCGCCGAAGCGATCCCCGCCATCATCCGCGCATTTCCCTGGCCAAAATCGATGCGCTGGGGCTCGGCATCGGTCAGCACCGAAAGCCTGCGCTGGGTCCGCCCGTTACAGGGCATCGTTGCGCTGTTCGGCGATGACGTCGTGGCCTGCGAAGTCGATGGCATCGTTAGCAGTCGCGAGACGACGGGCCATCGTTTCCACCACAACGGTCCCGTCACGATCACCAGTGCCAACGGTTATGTCGAGACCCTTCGCGCCGCGCATGTCATCGTCCACCTGTCCGAAAGGCGCAAACTGATCGAGGACGGCGCAGCCAGAGCAGCGGCCGCAGCGGGGCTGACAGTCATTCCTGACGATGGCTTGGTGGTGGAAAATGCCGGCCTGACCGAATGGCCGGTGCCCTTGCTCGGTCGGTTTGATCCTGCGTTTCTCGATGTGCCGCGCGAAGTCATTCAGCTCACGATGCGCACCAACCAGAAATATTTTGCTTGTGCCGATGCGGACGGAAAGCTGGCAAATACTTTCGTCTGCACGGCCAATATCGACGCAATCGATGGCGGCGCGGCGGTGGTTGCAGGCAATGAAAAGGTGCTTTCGGCGCGGCTGAGCGATGCGATGTTCTTCTGGGAAGCCGACCTGAAAATCCCGCTCGAGGATCAGGCGAAGAAACTGTCGCAAATCGTGTTTCACGAAAAATTGGGGACGGTCGCCGACAAGGTTGAACGCGTCGCGAAACTCGCGCGGTGGTTGTGTGAGGAAGGGATCGTAAAGGGTGACCCTGATTTAGCGGAACAGGCGGCCAAACTCTGCAAGGCCGATCTCGTAACCGGCATGGTCGGCGAATTCCCCGAATTGCAGGGCATAATGGGCGGCTATTACGCCCGCGCGCAAAGTTATCCCGATGCAGTCGCCGACGCGATCCGCGATCATTACAAACCGGTCGGGCAGGGGGATGACGTGCCGAGCGCGCCGGTGACGGTGGCGGTGAGTTTGGAGGATAAGCTGGATACGATTGTCTCATTCTTCGCGATTCAGGCTGTGCCTACAGGGTCGAAAGATCCCTATGCCTTACGTCGCGCTGCTCTAGGCTCGCTTGCGCAAGCCGTTCCCGTTCTTCAGAAATTCCCCACCGACGCGATAGTTCGCGAGGTGCTGGCTATTTGGGCGGATGTGATTGGCTACGATGATCACCCGATCAATTTGGCTCTTACTGGTACCGATATGTCGGTTGGAAAGCATGACCCTGAGTATGTTCTAAGCGGAGAATATGACAGGGACTGGGAAACCGGCGTGTTAGTATGTAGCAGCTTTGTTCAATCCTTTTTTACTGACCGCCTCAAGGTCCAGCAGCGTGAAGCGGGTGTCCGCCACGACCTGATCGATGCTGTCTTCGCGCTTGGCGGTGAGGATGATCTTGTCCGCCTGCTTGCGCGGGTGAAGGCGCTACAATCGTTCGTCGGGACTGATGAGGGGAAGAATTTGCTAGCCGGTTACAAGCGGGCGGCGAATATATTGAAGAAGGAACTCCCCTCTCCCCCTGCGGGAGAGGGCGACTCAGCGTCAGCTGAGCGGGGAGAGGGGGATGAGGGAAATCCTTCGACCAGTTCTCTTGAACTCCTCTCCCCGCTCGCTGTCGGCGAGTCGCCCTCTCCCGCAAGGGGAGAGGGATGTGAGGTGGCGCTGGTCGATGCGCTCGAAACCGCCGAATCGCTGGCCGCTGCCGCTGTCGCGCGCG
>JANLWD010000106.1:0-6689 GCA_031364345.1 Sphingomonas sp. | reverse complement strand
TATGTCGCGCTTTGGTTCAAGAGTTCGGGAAACGAGAGCGGGTTCTTCTGGTACGTCACGGCGATGGTCGCAATGACGGTAGTGGCGTATCTGATGCTGCCCGAGACGAAAACGGCGGGGTTGATCAGGGAGGGTTAGGCGCACCACGGGCGGCGCGATCCTCCCCAAGGCCGTGCCAGCCCTTCGTCGACAAGCTTGGCCCCGAGCGAATGGCCATTGCGCGTAACGATACGCAGCGCGCGGCCATATTTGTCTGTGTCACGGTCGATCATTTCAAGTGTCACCGGGCCGGCGTTGAGCAGAGCCTGCAAGCGTTGCGTGGCTTGCGCCCCCCGAGCCGCTTCCTCGGCACAGCGTGGTGGGTGTGTCTCGGGCGTATCGATGTCGGCAATCCGGATTTTCTGACCATCCATCCAGAACGTGTCGCCATCGACAACGCAATTCGTCCCGCCACCAGTATGGCAAATGCTGAATGTGTGCGTGACGGCTACGATTGCCACAGGCGATTGCATCGCCAAGGGCGACAACACCAGGTTCGACTGAAAAAGCGCGATGGCCAGTCCTGATGACACGCCGAGCACGAGCATCAGAATGATTTCGACGGAGAAAAACGATTTGCGGCGATGGCCATTCCATCGGCTGTTCGCGCCATGCCAACCCGACCGCACTGGCATTTCATCAATGCTGCGCAGACGAGGACCGTTGCGCGGCAGACCAACAAGATCGCGAATGTCAGACATCGTCAAACTTTAGGTCACAGGCGTCACCGAAACCTTAAACGATGCGTCCGAAGCGCTTCAGATCTTGGGGAGAAGTCAAACCATAATGGCTTTGAAACGCGAGCGTTACTTACTCCGCCCGCTCTTGAATTTCTGGCTCTTCCCGTATCGCGTTTTCCGCGTTCCCGGCTTGCCTTCGTTGCTCCGCCCCATGATCGGCGCGGCGGACACCGCGACCCCCGGCAGCCCCAGTTCCTCGGCTTCGAGCGACCGTATTTCGTCGCGCAGCCGACCAGCTTCTTCGAACTCCAGATCGCCCGCCGCTTTGCGCATGCGTTTTTCGAGATCTTCGATGTAGCCGCGCAGATTGTGGCCGACCATGTGCGGACGATCTTCATCGATCTCGATCGTCACTTGGTCGCGTGAGGACAAATGCCCGATCACATCCGAAATGTTGCGCTTGATGGTCAGCGGCGTGATGCCGTTGGCGGCATTATATTCAAGCTGTTTTTCACGCCGCCGGTCGGTTTCGCGCATTGCGCGCTCCATGCTGCCCGTCACGCGGTCGGCATAGAGGATGACGCGCCCGTCGACGTTTCGTGCGGCGCGGCCGATCGTCTGGATCAGCGAGGTTTCGCTGCGCAGGAAGCCTTCCTTGTCCGCATCCAAAATCGCGACCAGCCCGCATTCGGGAATGTCCAATCCCTCGCGCAGGAGGTTGATGCCGATCAGCACATCATAAACGCCCAATCGCAGGTCGCGGATCAGCTCGATGCGCTCGAGCGTCTCGACGTCCGAGTGCATATAGCGCACCTTGATGCCCGCTTCGTGGAGATATTCGGTCAGGTCTTCGGCCATGCGCTTGGTCAGCGTGGTGACGAGCGTGCGATAGCCCTGCGCCGTCACTTTGCGGATTTCGTTGATGACGTCGTCGACCTGATCCTCGACTGGTTTGATCTCGACCGGGGGATCGATGAGGCCGGTCGGGCGGATGACCTGTTCGGCGAAAACGCCGCCGGTCTGTTCCATTTCCCACGGGCCGGGGGTGGCGGAAACGCACACCGTTTGCGGGCGCATTGCGTCCCATTCGTTGAAGCGCAACGGGCGGTTATCGATCGCGCTGGGCAAGCGGAAGCCATATTCGGCAAGCGTCAGTTTGCGGCGGTGGTCGCCGCGCGACATGCCATTGACCTGGCCGATCGTCACATGGCTTTCGTCGACGAACAGCAGCGCGTTTTCGGGCAGATATTCGAACAGCGTCGGTGGCGGTTCGCCGGGCAAGCGGCCGGTGAGAAAGCGGCTGTAATTCTCGATCCCCGCGCAGGAACCGGTGGCGGCGATCATTTCAAGATCGAAATTGGTGCGCTGTTCGAGGCGCTGCGCTTCGAGGAGTTTACCTTCGAGGACGAGTTCTTTGAGCCGTTCGGACAGCTCGAATTTAATCGCTTCCATCGCCTGCTTCATCGTCGGACCGGGCGTGACGTAATGGCTGTTGGCGAACACGCGGACATAGTCGAGGCTGGCGGCTTTCTTGCCGGTGAGCGGATCGAATTCGACGATGCTTTCGATTTCGTCGCCAAAGAAACTGATCCGCCACGCCGAATCCTCGTAATGCGACGGAAAAATCTCGAGATTATCGCCTCGCACGCGGAAATTGCCCCGCTGGAATGACGCTTCGTTGCGCTTATACTGCAGTGCGACCAATTTGCGGATGGTTTCCGACTGGTCGGCAGTCGCGCCTTTTTTCAGGTCGAAAATCATCGCTGAATAGGTTTCGACAGAGCCGATACCGTAAAGGCACGACACCGACGCAACAATGATCACGTCGTCGCGTTCGAGGAGCGACCGTGTCGCCGAATGGCGCATCCGGTCGATGCTTTCGTTCACGCTCGATTCTTTTTCGATATAGGTATCGGACCGCGCGACATAGGCTTCGGGCTGGTAATAGTCGTAATAGCTGACAAAATATTCGACTGCGTTTTCGGGGAAGAAGCTCTTCATTTCGCCGTATAATTGCGCCGCCAAAATCTTGTTGGGCGCAAGGATCAGCGCGGGCCGCTGCAGTTCCTCGATCACGCGCGCCATCGTGAAGGTCTTGCCCGAGCCGGTAACGCCGAGCAGCACCTGATTACGCTCGCCGGTCAGCGCGGTTTCGACAAGCTCCTTGATCGCGGTCGGCTGATCGCCTGCGGCAGTATAATCGGACACGACCTTGAATCGCTTCCCGCCTTCCAGCTTCGATGGTCGATCGGGCCGGTGCGGTACGAAGCTTTGATCGGTTTCGGGCTCGGCGAGTGAAGTGCGGATTTGAATTGCCATGGCTTATCGATATGGTGTGGTTCCAACTCAGGCGCAACGCATCCCCGACCCGCCTGTGGAGATCGATATGAAGCGCGTGATTATCATCCTGCCGCTCGCTCTGGCTGCCTGTAACAGCAAAAGCGGCAGCCAAGCCGCCACCGGTTCGCCGATCGACGTCGAAGCCCGCATGGCGGCGGCAATGAAGTTGCAACCCGGAAACTGGGCGACCAAATTTCAGATCGTAAAAATGGAAATGGCGGGCGCCAGTGCTCCCGGAGCGCGTGATCCCAAAGCCGCCGAAGCCATCAACCAGGCAATGGTCGCGCATGGTGCGGACGCCAGTGCGTTTGAAAATTGTATCTCGCTGGCGCAGGCGGCAAAACCATTGTCGATCATGCTGGCGGGCAACGATGTCACGGGTTGCCGCTATGACAATTTCACGGCGGCGAACGGCAAGATCGCTGCGAAAATGACCTGCAAGCGCGGCAAGGGGACGATGACCCGAACGCTGTCGGGCAGTTATTCCGCCGAACGCTATGCGTTCACATCAGAAATGGTCGGCGACGGCAAGACGAAGGAAACCGCGCTACGCATGAAAACGCAGACGAGCGCAGCGCGCGTCGGCGCATGTCCGGTCGATACCAAAAATACCGTGTGAAGGGGGCTTTCATGACTGTCCGTTCCAAATTGCTCGCTGCGCTGGCGGTGCCGCTCCTATTCGTCGCAACACCGGCACTGGCCGAACCCGACTATGCCGCAGCAATCCGCGCGGATTATGACGCGAATCTGGCGCCGCTATTCGATTATTTCCACCGCAATCCCGAGCTGTCGTTCCGCGAATTCAACACGGGCGCGCGGATGGCCAAGGAATTGCGCGCGATTCCGGGTATCGTCGTTACCGAAAAGGTGGGGCAAACCGGCGTGGTCGGTGTGATGAAAAACGGGGTGGGGCCCACGGTCCTGATCCGGGCCGATATGGATGGTCTGCCGGTTGAGGAAACATCGGGTTTGGCGAACGCCTCAAAAGCGCGACAGACCGGCATGGATGGCAAGGACTCGCCGGTTATGCACGCCTGCGGTCACGACACGCATATTACTGGCATGATCGCGACGGCGAAGCGGCTGGCGGCAATGAAGGATCGCTGGGCAGGGACGATATTGTTCGTGGTTCAGCCCGCCGAGGAATCGCTGGGCGGCGCAAAGGCCATGGTCGAAGACGGAATTTACACGCGTTTCCCCAAGCCCGATTATGCGCTGGCCTATCACGTCGCAGCCGAGCTGCCGACGGGGCAGGTCAGTGCGTCCGAAGATATTCAATATTCATCGTCCGACGCCCTGAACATCACGGTCCGCGGAATTGCGACGCATGGCGCATCGCCGCAGCTTGGCCGTGATCCCGTTTATATTGGCGCACAACTTGTCATGGCGCTTCAGGGCATCATCAGTCGCGAAAAGGGGCCGTTAACGCCCGGCGTCATCACGGTCGGCGCGTTCAATGCGGGCAACCGGCCCAATATCATTTCGGACCATGCCGATCTGCAAGTCACCGTGCGCGCCAATGACGAAGTAACGCGCGCGCAACTGATTGCTGCTATCCGCCGCGTGGCCGAAGGGATCGGGCGCGCCAATGGTCTGCCCGACAATTTGCTGCCCGTGATCACTGTCACGGCCGGCACACCCACGACGATCAACAACCGTCCATTGGCGCAACGGATCAATGCGGCGTTCAAGCGCCAGCTCGGTGCGGCTGCCGTGACACCCTTCGAACAGAAGGGTATGGGAGCGGAGGATTTCGCCTATTTCGTGGCGGCCGATACGAAAGTGCCCGGTTTCTACTTTGCCGTCGGCGGCACCCCGCAAGCCGCATTTGACGCCGAGAAAAATGGCGGCCCGGCAGTCGCGGGGCATCATTCGGGCCTGTTCAAGGTCGATGGCCGCGCCGCGGTAACGACGGGTGCAACCGCAATGACCGTTGCCGTTATGGAATTGCTCCGCAAAAAATAACGTGCTGATCGGGCTTTGCGGCATCCACGCTCGCAAAGCCCCGTCGCGTGATTTATCTGTCTTCTTCCCCGGCGCGCTCGATAACATTTCCCAAGCCTGAGTTGGTTTGCACTGGCCGCGTCATGACTTTCGGGTTTTTCGGACTTGGGTTTAATTGTTTGTAATAAACGACATTCCCGGTTCCCTTGGCAATGATTTGCCCAGCCCGATCAACGGTGACGACATTGCCAGTTCCTGTCACTGTCAGGACTGAGCAATATCCGGAGATATCGACAGTGTTACCCATGCCCGAAACCGTTTTTGGGCCGCCATTGCAATTGGCGCCGCCAACGGTGCCGATGTCGCGTTGCGCGAGCGCGGGCGCGGCGCTGGACAAAGCAAAAATGAGGGGAATGATTAGTCTCGAGGTCATGTGTCTCTCCGATACGCGATGGCCTAACGCCATACTCACGCGGCTTAGCAACGGGAATCTGTCGCGCAAGTGAATAAATTCATTCGATATTTTTGATTCCGTCGTTGGTCGGCTTTTCCTAAGTCGCGGTCAGACCTATATGCCCGACATGGCAACAACGTTCGCAATCGCCTCACCTGTCAAAGCTCAGCCCCGTGCAATCGCAACTTGGCTGATGGCGGTGGCGACTCTCGTATTCCTGATGGTCGTCGTCGGCGGCATCACACGGCTGACCGAATCGGGACTGTCGATTACCGAATGGAAACCCGTCAGCGGCGCAATCCCGCCTTTGACTGATGCGGCATGGCAAGCTGCGTTCGATGCTTACAAGCGCGTGCCGCAATATGCCGCGATCCATGCCGATATGACGATGGCGCAGTTCAAGTTTATTTTCTTTTGGGAATGGGTGCACCGTTTACTTGGCCGGGTCATCGGGCTTGCCTTTGCCCTGCCGCTGGTGTGGTATTGGCTGCGCGGGGTTATTCCGGCGGGATATAAGGCGCGGTTGGTCCCGCTCCTGATGCTCGGCGGGCTGCAGGGCGCGATTGGCTGGTGGATGGTCACGTCGGGCCTGATGGCGGGCGTTTCGGTCAGCCACTTTCGTTTGGCGATCCATTTGCTGCTTGCGCTGACGATCCTTGCGTCACTGGTCTGGACGGCACGCGATTTGTTCGCGCTGGCGAACGATCCCGGGGCTCGGCCCGCACGGCTGACCGGCACGGCGGTCACAGTTGGTGCGATCGTCTATGTCCAGCTGCTCTATGGTGCGTGGGTCGCGGGGATGCGCGCGGGCAAAGTCTCGCAAAACTGGCCGATGATGAGCGACAGCTTTCTGCCGGCGGGGATCGACTGGTCGCAGGGCATGCTGCATGCGTTCACAAGCGATCCGTATCTGGTTCATTTCATTCATCGCTGGTGGGCGTGGGTTGCCGTTGCGGCGCTACTCGTGCTGGCGCGCGCGGCCAAGCAGGCGGGGGATCGCGGCGCATCGATCGCGATCCACACGGCATTCGGATTTCAGGTCATCCTTGGCATCGCGACTGTGATGACGGGCGTCGATATCACGCTTGCCGTGCTGCATCAGGCAGTCGGGGCACTGCTCGTGGCCAGCATTGCCTGGGGATCGCACAGCATCGGTCGGGCAGGCATCAGCCGGGCGGCGCGTTCGTGACGGATCAGGTGCCGATCGGCAGTGGTTTCGGCATGCGTTCGAC
>JANLWD010000076.1:0-4221 GCA_031364345.1 Sphingomonas sp. | reverse complement strand
GCGAGTACGGTCACGGGAACGTGCCGCCCATCGTCTTGAAACAGACGGGTCATGCCCATCTTTTTTGCAATCACTCCGGTCCTCACCGGCATACTCCTCATGTCAGAGGCGCACGCAGATGATCCACGCGCGCTTGGCTTTGCCCAATTTTCTAAACGGCCCCGTCCGGGCATTTTCTTCTAGCCCTGGAAAAAGGACCTGAAGAGGACGGGGACGCGGCCGGAGCAAGCTCCGCGGTATCCCTTATCTCGTCGCTGCGAATCTCTCGATCCACTTGCGAAGCGTTGCCGTTAGGCCAGCTTGATCTCGACGTCAACGCCAGCGGCAAGGTCGAGCTTCATCAGCGCATCAACCGTTTGCGGTGTTGGCTGGATGATATCCAGCAGGCGCTTGTAGGTACGAACCTCGAACTGCTCGCGCGACTTTTTGTCGACGTGCGGGCCACGGTTGACCGTGAATTTGTCGATATGCGTCGGCAACGGAATGGGGCCGCGGATCAGCGCCCCTGTGCGCTTGGCCGTGTCGGCGATGTCGCCAGTCGCCTGATCGAGCACACGGTGGTCGAATGCCTTCAGACGAATACGAATATTCTGCGTTTCCATGTCCATTACCGATGCGAAAGAGCCATGCCCGTTTACCTGGGCTGAAAAAAGCGAACCGCTCGATTCCCTTCAAGAAGAATCGAGCGGCTCCGACTATTGCTTATTACTTCGTGATCGAAGCGACAACCCCCGAACCAACAGTCCGGCCGCCTTCGCGGATCGAAAAGCGCAGGCCCTGCTCCATCGCGATTGGCGCGATGAGCTTTACGCCAAGCTGAACATTGTCACCCGGCATCACCATTTCGGTGCCTTCGGGAAGAACAACTTCGCCTGTCACGTCGGTCGTGCGGAAGTAGAATTGCGGACGATAGTTCGCAAAAAATGGCGTGTGACGGCCACCCTCGTCCTTCGACAGGACGTAAACTTCCGAAGTAAACTCGGTGTGCGGCTTGATCGAGCCGGGCTTGCACAGAACCTGCCCACGCTCGACTTCTTCACGGCCAACACCACGGATCAGCGCGCCGATGTTGTCGCCGGCTTCACCCTGATCGAGCAGCTTGCGGAACATTTCGACGCCGGTGCAAACCGTCTTCTTGGTGTCCTTCAGGCCAACGATTTCAACTTCTTCGCCAACCTTGACGACACCCTGTTCGACGCGGCCCGTGACGACCGTGCCGCGACCCGAAATCGAGAATACGTCTTCGATCGGCATCAGGAATGGCTTATCAAGCGGACGCGCAGGCTGCGGGATGAACGAGTCCACTGCGGCCATCAGCTTGAGCACCGCTTCACGGCCCAGCGTCGGGTTCGTGTCGTTCAGCGCGCAGGTTGCCGAGCCCTGAATGACCGGAATGTTGTCACCATCAAAGTCATACTTCGACAGCAGCTCGCGGATTTCCATTTCGACCAGTTCGATGATTTCGGCGTCGTCGACGAGGTCACACTTGTTCATGAACACGACGAGCTGGGGAACGCCAACCTGACGCGCCAGCAGGATGTGCTCGCGGGTCTGGGGCATCGGGCCATCGGTCGCCGATACAACGAGAATGCCGCCATCCATCTGCGCGGCACCCGTAATCATGTTCTTCACATAATCCGCGTGGCCCGGGCAATCGACGTGCGCATAGTGGCGCGCTTCGGTTTCATATTCGACGTGCGCCGTCGAAATCGTGATACCGCGCTCGCGCTCTTCGGGCGCCTTGTCGATGTTGTCGTAGCTGGTGAAGGTAGCGCCGCCGGTTTCTGCCAGGATCTTGGTGATCGCAGCAGTCAGCGATGTCTTACCATGGTCGACGTGACCGATCGTGCCGATGTTGCAGTGCGGTTTTGTCCGCTCGAATTTTGCTTTTGCCATTGTCCTACCTTCTTGGGTCAAAAATGTTGCGGTCCTCACCACATCCGGCGAGGCCCATAGTCATAAAAAAATAATTACGCCAGCTTCGCTTTCACTTCTTCTGCGACGTTGGCGGGCACTTCGTCATAATGCGAAAATTGCATCGAATATTGCGCGCGTCCCTGCGTGAACGAACGCAGCTGGTTCACGTAACCGAACATGTTGGCCAGCGGCACGATCGCTTCGACGGTCTGGGCATTACCGCGACTGTCGGTGCCCTGAATCTGACCCCGACGGCTGTTCATGTCGCCGATGACGTCGCCCAGATAATCTTCTGGGGTCACGACTTCGACTTTCATGATCGGCTCGAGCAGTTTGATCCCGGCTTTCTGCGCAACTTCGCGCATTGCACCACGAGCACAGATTTCGAACGCCAGCGCCGACGAATCGACGTCGTGATATTTGCCGTCGGTCAGGTGCACTTCAAAATCGATGATCGGAAAGCCGATCAACGATCCGGTCTGTGCCGTTTCGCGCATGCCCTTTTCGATGCTCGGGATATATTCCTTGGGAATATTGCCGCCCTTCACTTCGTCGACAAAGACGAAGCCCGAACCGCGTTCGCCGGGCTTTACTGACACCCGGACTTCGCCAAACTGGCCCGAACCACCCGACTGCTTCTTGTGCGTGTAAGTAAGGTCGACAGGCTTTGCGAGATATTCACGATAAGCAACCTGCGGTGCGCCGACATTGGCTTCGACCTTGAATTCGCGCTTCATGCGGTCGACGAGGATTTCAAGGTGGAGTTCACCCATCCCCTTGATGATTGTCTGGCCCGATTCGTGATCAGTCGACACGCGGAACGACGGATCCTCGCGCGAAAGGCGGTTGAGCGCGACGCCCATCTTTTCCTGGTCGGCTTTGGTCTTTGGCTCGACCGACAATTCGATGACTGGTTCGGGAAATTCCATGCGCTCGAGAATGATCGGGTCATTGATCGCACACAGCGTTTCACCGGTCGTCGTGTCCTTGAGGCCAGCAAGCGCGACAATGTCACCCGCATAGGCAACCTGAATGTCTTCGCGATCATTGGCATGCATCAAGAGCATGCGGCCGACTTTTTCCTTCTTGTCCTTGACCGAGTTCTGGACTTGCGACGCGGTTTCGAGCTTGCCCGAATAAATGCGGGCAAAGGTCAGCGTTCCCACGAACGGGTCATTCATGATCTTGAACGCAAGTGCCGAAAACGGCGCATTGTCGTGCGCGTCGCGCGAAACTTCGGTGACGCCGTCAAGCTTCAGCCCCTGGATCGCGGGCACGTCGAGCGGCGATGGCAGATAATCGACAACGGCATCGAGCAGCGGCTGCACGCCCTTGTTCTTGAATGCCGAACCACACAGGACGGGCACGAACGCGAAGGCCAGCGTGCCCTTGCGGATCAGACGCTTCAGCGTGGCGACGTCGGGTTCATTGCCTTCGAGATAGGCCTCCATCACGTCGTCATCCTGCTCGACAGCCATTTCGATCAGTTCTGAACGCGCAACTGCGGCTTTGTCAGCGAGGTCTGCCGGAATATCCTGATATTCGAATTTCGCGCCGAGCGACTCCTCGAGCCAGACAATCGCGCGATTTTCGACAAGGTCGACCAGTCCTTTGAAACTGCCTTCGATACCGATCGGCAGATAAAGAACGGCAGGCCGCGCGCCGAGACGGTCCTTGATCATTTCGACACACATTTCGAAATTGGCACCCGTGCGGTCGAGCTTGTTCACAAAACACATCCGCGGAACCTTGTATTTGTCCGCCTGGCGCCACACCGTTTCGGACTGCGGCTCGACACCAGCAACGCCGTCAAAGCACGCCACCGCACCGTCAAGCACGCGAAGCGAACGCTCGACTTCGATGGTGAAGTCGACGTGGCCGGGTGTGTCGATGATGTTGATCCGGTGATCGTTCCAGAAGCATGTCGTCGCAGCACTCGTGATCGTGATCCCGCGCTCTTGTTCCTGCTCCATCCAGTCCATCGTCGCCGTGCCTTCGTGCACTTCGCCGATCTTGTAGGACTTGCCGGTGTAATACAGGATGCGCTCGGTCGTCGTGGTCTTGCCGGCGTCGATATGCGCCATGATACCGATGTTGCGATAATGATCGAGCGGATGGCTGCGGGCCATGATCGAGTGTCCTTAACGATGTTGGGAGCGGACACGGGTGCCCGCTCCCCACGATATAGGTTCGGTTTTTACCAGCGGTAGTGGCTGAACGCCCGGTTGGCTTCGGCCATGCGATGCGTGTCTTCGCGCTTCTTGACGGCGTTGCCACGATTTTGCGCCGCGTCCATCAGTTCGC
>JANLWD010000065.1:0-8831 GCA_031364345.1 Sphingomonas sp. | reverse complement strand
ACCCGTGCCAATAACATTGGGCGCGCCGAGGATGCCGCTGTCGAACAGATTGGCATAAACGCTGGCGTCGATGCTCGATGCCTCGTCCAACTGGCGCGCGACAAAAGCTTGAAGATAATAGCTTTCGTCCTTGACCCCGTTTGTTGAAAAGAAAGCGCCGGTCGGTGCAAAGAATTTACGCTGGGCATAGCCACCACCGATGCCCGCACGCATTGGCCCGCGTTGATAGCTGAGGACAGCATTTAATCCGCGTGACCGGTAAGTGCCTGTGGCGACCGACTGAAGCGCCGAATCTAGGCAACCGCCACCATTCGTCTGCGAGTAAACACAGCCCCCCACCTGATTACCGAATGGATTGCGTGCCACGGTAAATTGCGTCGGCAGCGCGGCGAGGCTCTGGTTCAGCTGACGACCGAAAGTTTGAATACCATCATAAAGCCCGGCCTGAAACGCGAGCGCTTCACTCATCTGATACGACAGGCTGCCCGTGTAGGTCATGCTGCCATAGCGGCGACCGACGCGGAATTCGGCCGACGTGCGACGGCTCGGCCGCCAGACCACGCCAGTGTCCCAGATAAATCCGCTCTGATCGAAAGCAAGCAGGCGTGGCGACGCCGGATCGGTTTGAAACCGGCCATTGTTGTCGAGTATCGGCGCACCATTGACGTCGCGCAGGGCGTCACGCTGACTTGCTTCGATGTCTTCGTAACCGGCACCACCGAGCAGAGCGATGCTTTCGGTCACGGGCAAGGTTATGTCGCCCCGGACGAATTTGCTTTCGAACCGCTGATCGAGCTGTTTTGCGTCTTCACGTTCGTAGCCGCCGGTCACTGTCCACGCGAATGGTAGCGTGCCGGTCCCCATCCCGATCGTCGCTGTTGCCACCTGGCTTGTCGACGAGTCGAAAATATCGAGCAACGGCTGTCCACTGATAAGTCCACCGCGCTGGCGGCTTTCGACTTTGGTGTAGCCGAAGCGATAGTTCGCCCCGACCTGAATCTCGCCAAGATTGGTCGCAAGCGTCGGTCCGGCATAGACCGAATAAAGCTGCGTCGTGTTGCTGGGATTACCGACCAGCGCATTTGGAGCGGCCCCGCGAATGTCGACGCGCGTGCGTGTCGCAAGTGCGCCTGCTTCGAGGCTCAGCAGGTTAGGCACGACAATCTGGCGTCCGCGCGCAAGGCCACTGTGAATCTGCTGATCGCTTTGGTTCCGGTTCCAGCTGTAACGATATTCATAGCGGTAGTTGACCTGGACCTCGGTTCGCTGCGTTCGCACCGACGCGTCGACGCCGCTGGTCAGCGTCGTATATGTCAGGACATCGCCGCCATTTTTCAGATCGGCAAAAAATGCTTGGCTCACTTCGAGATAGGGAACGACTTCGACCTGACGCTTTTGCGCGTGCGCGGATGGCGCAAAGAGCAGCGCGCTTGCACTGGCGAGAATAAAGGCATGACGCATGGTCATTCTCCCTGACCGTAATAGGAACCGAAGCTGTGATTGCTTCCGAAATAGCTCGAGCCGTTGAGCAAAAGACTGATGTTGGGACAGCCGTCGACGAGCGCGAGCGCATCGCGCAGTTCGGATTCGGTTGTGCGGTCGGCGCGGACCACCATCATCACCTGGCCCACGTTAAGCGCAAGAACCGAAGCCGGTGATGCGGCCAGCGCAGGTGCCGAGTCGAAAATGATGATACGGCTGGGGTGATTGTCGGCAAGACCATCAAGCACCGTTTTCGTTCGCGCGGACGCCAGCATTTCAGTGTCGTTGTTTGCCTGGCGACCCGCCGCAAGCACTGACAATTTGGGAATGTCGGTGCGGATGATCAGGCTTTCGACGTCGAGCGACGGATCCTCGAGCGCATCCATCAGGCCAGGACCACCCGCGATGCCCAATGTCGACAGGATTTCCGGCTTTGCGACATCGGCATCGACAAGCAACACATCGGTGTCGCGTTCCGAAGCAAGGCTGAGCGCAAGATTGACCGCGCAAAATGTTTTGCCGTCATTGGGCTGCGCCGAGCAAACGAGGATCATGCGTCCACGTGCAAGCGGTCGGCCGGTTGCGGCACCGCTGGCATTAAGCAGTAATTGCCTTTTCACGATGCGAAATTCTTCGGCGAGCGAACCGGGTGCCGCATCGGGCACGATGAAACCGTGATCGCGCAACCGCTGACGATCGACCGCAGCCATTTGCTGTGGACCGGCGACTGCCGATGCCAACGGCTTTGCTGGCGCCGTCGGACTTTCGTCGACAGATATGCCCGCTGCGCGAACCGCGGGGATGACCGGCGCTTTGATCGCGGCCTTGAAATCATAAATTTCGGCCGCTCGTTCGATCAGCGAGCCTGTCGGCGGAGTGACTTTCTGGTTCATGCCCATGCCCTCACGCCACCATGCTGCGCTGAACAAATTCGACGACCATGAGCAGCGCATAGACACCGACAAGTGCGGCAGTGCCGCCAGCGAAAAGTTTCATCTTTTTCGTGCGGTCGACGCGTTGATCGCTCGTCAAAACTTCATGGATCGACCCGAGTACGGGAAGCCCCGATGCCTTTGCGAGGCGCGACGGCGTGGCATAGCTCCCCTGAAGCTGACTGAGTGCAAATGCGGTGCCCGTCCCGGCGGCGACGGCGGCAATCAGAACAATTGTCAGCAACAGTGGCCGATTGGGCGTTGCCGGTGATTGGGGCGCGGACGGCGGATCGATCACGCTAAATTTAGCTGATGCCGTTTGCGACTGGACGTCACCGCGCAAACGCACATCGTCACGATCGGCAAGCAGCTTGTCATATTGGACTTTTAGAACCTGAAAATCGCGTTCGATCCGAGTCTGTTCGGCACCGACATCAGGATTCGACGCCTGTTGCGCGAGGACGGCGTTGATCTGCCCTTGAATCTGCGCTTTGCGCGCGGCGAGCGCCCCTGCAACAGCCTGTTTTTCTGCAAGCATCGAGCGCAGCGAAACATACATCGGGTTTGCAGTAACAATCGCAGGACCCTGTCGTGCCGCTGTTGCGCCGCTGCCGCCCGACGGCGTTCGGCTAAGTTCGTCACGCAATGCGACCATGTCGGGATGCTGGTCGGTCCAGCCGCGCGAACGCCCTTGGGCAATTTGCGCACGGATACCAGCCGACGGATCGGGACCACCGGCCGAGCCACCGATCATTGCGCCCGCAGAGCGCGTGCTTGCCGGTGTCGACGCCATCTGACCGCGCACGGCCGACAGGCTTGCCTGAGCCGCGCCAAGCTCGCCGTCGATGCGTGCCATTTCACTCCGCGCCGCAGAAACGCGCTCGGCGATTGATCCCGCACCGGGAAGCAAGGTCATATATTTCTGTTCGAATTCGCTGCGCTTTGTTTCGGCTGCGGCAAGTTGTTTGGCGCGCTGTTCCAGCTGTGCATCGAGGAATTTCAGCGTTTGCCCGGTTTCGATGCGGCTGCCCGACAAACTGCCGTCGACGAACATATCAATGATTTTTTGAACGATCTGGCGCGACAGTTTCGCATTTTGCGCGTCCGAGAGGCTGGCATCACCGGACTCTGCCGAAATCTTGAACAGATTGTCTTGTTCCGCCACCACTTTCACGCTTTTTGCGAGAGAAGCTGCTCGCTCGCTTACCTCGCGGTCGCTCGAAACCTGCAAAGCGAGATCGGTACCGCGCACGACCTTTTCGAGATTGGCCGCCGATGTCAGTTGCTGGCGAACCGCGTCGACGCCCTGCTGCCGATCGGATGCTGAAATTCCGACTTTGTCGGGAAGGAGCGTCGACGCCTGCACAAGGAGTTTGGCGGTCGATTCATATTTATTAGGAACAAGACTGATAATCAGCCAGCCGAGCAGAGCGATCGCCCAGCCCACGCCGAGCGCAAGCCAGCGCCGTTTCCAGACACTGTGCAATGCAACCAGCAGTTCGTCGTACAGTCCATTCATCAGAACATGCTCGAAGGGATTATGATAACGTCGCCGGGCTCAAGCCGGACGTTTGCCGATGAATCGCCGCGTTTCAGCAGCTTGTTCAGGCGCAACGCATATTCCTTTTGCTTGCCCGTTGCTTTGTCAGCACGGATCAGGCGCGCACGGTCGCCTGCGGCAAATTCGGACAAGCCTCCGACAGCGATCATCGCGTCGAGCAGCGTCATGTTGGCGCGATATGGCAGCGAAGCCGGCTTTTCCGTAGCACCGACGACACGCACCTGTTGCGAAAACGTCCCCGAAAAATTGTCGACGATCACCGACACGCGCGGCGCATTGATATATTGCTTCAGTTCGACGGTGATATCGGCGGCAAGCTGTGCCGGGGTTTTGCCGACCGCGGGAAGATCCGCGATCAGCGGTGTCGTGATGCGGCCATCGGGTCGGACCTGAACCTTTGCCCCAAGTTCGGGATTGCGCCAGACAAAGATCGTCAATTGATCGAGCGGGCCGATGATGTACTCTTCGCTGGGAATGTCGGTCGATGCGACGAATGCAGCAGGTGGCAATTCGGTACCGCCGCGCGATCCACCGGCACATCCCGAAAGGACGACGGCGGCACAACTGACTCCGAGGAGTAGCGGCGATTTACGCATAACGAATTCCCTTTTCAGCCATCAGTGACGTCACACATGATAGCGCATAACGTCCGGATTTCGCGGCATTAGATGATAAGAGGTGAATATAGCGTTTAGCTAACCACCGATCATCACTTCATGCGCTGGCCCGTGGCCAAGGAACGATGCGGGGCTTGCGGTTGCGCCATAGGCTCCGGCCATAAAGACTGCGATGACGTCACCGACATCGGCATGCGGAAGGCTGACTTGATCACCCAGCTTGTCGAGCGGCGTACAGAGGCATCCGACGACATTGACGGTTTCGGTCGGCGGATCATCGATTTTCGCGGCGACCGCAATCGGATAGTTGCGACGGACCACCGTCCCGAAATTACCGCTGGCAGCGAGTTGGTGATGAAGGCCGCCATCGGTGACAAGGAAAGTTTCTCCGCGGCTTTGTTTGCGATCGATGACGCGGGTCAGATAGACGCCACATTCGCCCACCAGCCAGCGCCCAAGCTCGACTGCGAACCGTGATGTTTCAAGCGCCGACGACCTCGCGTCGAGTGCATCGCCAAGCCGCGCGCCGATCATGGCAATGTTAACCGCATGTTCGTTCGCGAAATACGCGATGCCGAAGCCGCCGCCGATGTTGACGAGCGGTGGCGGCGCGCCGACCTGTTGCGCCAGACGGTCGGCGAGCGCGACGGTTGCGAGTTGCGTATCGGCGATCGCCTCGCTGTCGAGCGCCTGGCTGCCGGCAAAGATATGAAAACCCCGCCAGTCGGCCCCCGCAGCCATCAGTCGCTTGACGAGCGGCACGACATGTTCGGCATCGACCCCGAACGCAGCCGCGCCGCCACCCATTTTCATGCCCGATCCCTTGAGCGTGAAATCGGGATTTACCCGGACGGCCAGTGACGGACGGAAACCGATCCGGTCGGCAATGCGTAATGCCCGGTCGGCCTCGCCAGAAGATTCTAGGTTGAGCGTCACACGCGCCCGGATCGCTGCTTCAATTTCGTCGTCACGCTTGCCCGGACCGGCAAACGAAATATGCTTCGCTCCGGCTGCGCGCGCCAGAACGAGTTCACCGCCCGACGCAATGTCGATGCCGTCGACGATCCTGACCATCTGCGCGACGAAGCCCGGCAACGGATTGGCCTTCATTGCATAATGGATGGCAACGCCGTCGGGTAACGCTGCTCGCAATGCCGCCACTTTTTCGCGGACAATACCAAAATCATAGACGAAGCAGGGCGTTACAGCCGCTGCCGCGAGAATGTCCGCCATTCGAGCAGCGGTGAACCAGTGCGGAATCGAGCCGTGCGGCTTCATGGCGTCACTTCGGCACGTAGCGCCGCGCGATCGATTTTTCCATTGGCATTGCGCGGCAGTTCATTTCGCCAGTCGATGACGCGCGGTTGCATAAAGCCGGGGAGCTCCGCCCTTAAATGCGCACGCAAATCAGCATCGGCGCCGTCGTGAGGACCGTCCCCGCGGACGATCAAGCGGATTGCCTGACCTGTTCGCTGATCGGGGATGGCGTGCGCGACGGCTTCGACAACGGCTCCGCTTGCGATTGCCACTTCCTCGATTTCGAGCGGGCTGATCCGGTGCCCCGACGACTTGATCATTTCATCCTCGCGACCAACAAAATAGAACAGGCCATCGGCCCCGCGCCGCACGGTATCGCCCGACCATACCGCCAGACCACCATGTGCCGATCCTGGCGGCGCAGGTCTGAAACGCGCCGCGGTCCGTTCGGCATCGCGCCAATAGCCTTGCGCGACAAGTGGTCCGGCATGAACAAGCTCGCCCTGATCCGACGCTTGTCCGTCGGCATCAATAACTATGATTTCAGCGAACGGAATTGCGCGTCCCATTGATGTGGGATGCGTGGCGACCAGTTCAGGTAACAGGTAGGTCGACCGAAATGCTTCGGTAAGGCCGTACATCGGGAAGATTTCGGCATTCGGAAATGTCGCACGCATCCGGTCGATCAGGGCCGGTGTCAGCGCACCGCCGGAATTCGTCACGCGCCGTATCGATGCCCCTGCCCCCGCCCAGTCGGTTTCGACAAGCTGTAGCCAGAGCGGCGGCACGGCTGCGAGCGTCGTAATAGCGTGACGCGCCACCGCTTTGACGACATCGCGCCGCACAAGATAATCGAACGGCACGACGCACCCGCCCGCTTTCCACGTCGAAAGCAGCTGATTCTGGCCATAGTCGAAACCAAGCGGAAGCACTGCCAGCGTCCGGTCGTCGGCCGTGAGCCTGAGAAAATGTGCGACGCTGACCGCGCCAAGCCATAAATTGGCGTGGCTGAGCATGACGCCCTTGGGACGCCCGGTCGATCCGGACGTGTAAAGAATAGCTGCAAGCGTGTCCGGGAGGGCATTCGACGGTTTCAGAACCTCATTGCCACCGCGCGCGGCGATTGCATCGGGTTCGAGCCAGACAGTGCAGCCGTCGGGCAAATCACCGGCTTGCAATGTCGCGGCACGGTCAGCACTGGTCAGCAATAATGATGCGCCACTGTCGCCGACGATGTGCGCAACCTGACCGCGACGAAGAACGGGATTGATCGGAACATGAACCAGCCCCGCGCGCACCGCTGCTAGCGGCATTAGGCAGGCTTCGATCGTTTTCGGCAGCCAGGTAGCGACGCGTGATCCAGGCGGAAAATGCCGTGCGGCCAGCGACTTGGCCAAAGCACCGACCGATTTTTCCGCTTGCGCAAAGGATAATGTTTCCGACTTGGTAACCAAAGCCGGTGCATCAGCGTTTCCATCGAGCATCAGATGGTCGAGCGGTCGCAATGTCGGGTCTGGCTGGTCCACATTCGCTCCTTTAGGGGCACCGCAAGATCGCTGCCAGTCGGGGACGTAACGCTTTGTGGGTAAAGGGTGAAATATTTCGTAACCTAGACGATGCGGCATTGAGCGCGCGGGGCGAACTCGATCGCGGCGCGCAAGTTTCGCTGTTCGATCGTCTCGAATGGTTTCGTCGCACATACCTTCACACAGGTTTGCCCGGACAGCCGCTTGTGACGCGAGCACGTGCCGAAGCGTCGGACTGCTGGATGTTTCTGATGCAGCGCGGCGCGTCGGCCACATCGATGGCGAGTTGGTATACACTGAAATTTCGTCCGGTTTATACCGGAGACCCATCCGATACCACAAAACACGCGCTGTTGCTGGCGACGGCGCGGCGCCTGTCCAAGCGGCTGTCGCAGATCACGCTGGCACCGATGCCCGCGGATGAAGCTGCGCTGGTCGTAAAAGCATTCGATCGCGCACGATGGATCGCGACATCACGCCAAACCACAGTCAACTGGACAGTCGACACGAGCGAATTGTCTTTCGAGGAATATTGGGCGCACCGCCCCGGTGATCTGCGGTCGACGGTGAAACGGAAAGCGGCAAAACACGAGATTGCCACGAAAATCTACACCAGCTTTGATGGCGATGCGTGGGCACAATATGAGATGATTTATGCCGCGAGCTGGAAACCTGACGAAGGATCGTTCGAGTTTTTGCGCGACACAGCACTGTGTGAAAGCGCCGCGGGCACATTGCGCATCGGTATCGCCACGATCGACGGCGACCCGGTTGCTGCACAGCTTTGGACGATCGAGCATGGCCGAGCAATCATCCACAAGCTTGCGCACATCGAAAGCGCGGCGGCACAGTCACCCGGTTCGGTCCTGACCGCTGCGATGTTTGCGCATGTGATCGATAACGATCATGCTCAGATCATCGATTTCGGAACCGGCGACGACCGCTATAAAGCTGACTGGATGGACTTGCGGACGCCGCTCTACACCGTCGATCTGTTCAATCCGCGTCGTCTGGCGGGTTTGTGGGGCGCGGGCAAAGCCTGGCTTTCGTCGCTTGTCGGACCGGCGCACGCACGCTAATCGCGCCGCCATGATCAGTTCCGATGCTATTTCAGACGTCGTGCGCGACGTTTTACGTGACGTGCTTTCGATCGATGCGACACGTGCAAACAGTTTTCATCGCGATACGTTGCTGTTCGGTGCATTGCCCGAGCTGGATTCGATGGCGGTTGCGGGGTTGCTGACCGAGCTTGAAGACCGATTGGGCATCATGATCGATGACGACGACGTCGACGGCGACCTGTTGGCGACCTTTGGCAGCCTGACCGATTACGCCATTCGTAAAGCACGCAAATGACGGGGCGCTATCGCTGGCGCGGTGGCACTGAACATTATCTGCAATATGGTGCCGGGTGCCGCGTCACACTGCTCGTCCTGCCGGCGCTGTTCGAAGAAGC
>JANLWD010000064.1:0-6943 GCA_031364345.1 Sphingomonas sp. | reverse complement strand
TGCGGCGAGGTCGCTTTCGTCGAGGCTGGTCAATACAGTGACGGCGACCACTTTCGTTCCCGATGGCGCAGCGGCTTTCGCATCTTCCATCATCGCACGACCCCCCGCGGCATGAACCGTCAGAATTGCCGGATCGAGCGGACGCAGCGCCTGCACGGCTTTGGCAACGGTGTTCGGAATGTCGTGCAATTTCAGGTCGAGGAAGATCGGCAGGTCCAGCTTTGCCATTTCGTACACGCCGCTGCGCCCGTTGGCGGCAAAAAACTCGAGGCCGAGCTTGATCCCGCCGACATGCTTGGCCACTCGCTTGGCGATCAGTTGCGCCCGCTCGAGGTCGGGCGTGTCGATCGCGACCCAGATCGGACTGGTCATCGGGTCATCGTCGGAGGTGCTGGCGAGCCGGAAGTCGCAGGAACGGACGCAGGCTCAACAACGGCGCGAGTCTCGCTCAGGTTGCGGTTCGCTGCTTCAAGTTTGCGGTTGAGATTCCAGCGCGTTGCCCGGTGGAGGATGAGAATGGGAAGTAATCCGACAAGAAATGATAAAAGCGCCACCATCCAAAGTGGCGTGATGATCGAAATATCGCTCCACAATATGACTTCGACGCTCTTGCCGTTGTTGAACGCAAAGATCACGCCGAGCACGGCCAGAACGACCCAAAATACGGTGCGCAGAAATTGCATAAAAACGACCTTTCGAGCCTGTTGTTCAGGTTTGGCCCGACATCGCCGCAACTTCAAGACGCAACTGGATGATGAGCGGGGCGATGGCGGCACATCGCGACGATTCTTCATCGAGGATTGCCGTAAACATCGCCTGTTTGATCGCGATAACCTGTGCATCGGTGAGCGGATGTCCCGCCGGCAGCATCGTCAGGACAATGTCGATCAGCCGCTCGGCACCGTGAAGGCGGCCCCACAGATAATCATTCTCGCGGTAGGCACGACTGAAAAAAGCGCCAAAGCTGTTGAACTGAATACCCTTCAGCGTCGCCGCAGCACCGCCAGTCCGGATCGATTGCGCTTCATCGGGCGAGATCCGGTCGACCTTGATCGCATCGAACTCGTCGAGCCCTTCTCCCTGCAGCATGGCGTATGTTGCGACATCGAAAAAGGGAAAGCCGACATAAGCAAGCAAAGGTGCCCGTCGCGCAGGCTTGGGACACCGCGCCAGCGCTTCTGCGATTGCGGCGTCGGTATCGGTGTCAAACGCCGGCAGGGCACCGGCGCCGGCTTGCAATTCGAACAACGCCATCAGCCGCGCATAAACGGCTACACGGACCGCTTCGTAATCAACGTTCAGATCGGTTTCGGAAAACATTGCCAGCCGCCGCGAAACGAACCTCAGCTGGCGCGAGCGATAGGCGACATCATTCGCCCGAAGATACGTCGCAGGGTCGTCGGCATGACCGCCTGCGTTTTCAAAGCGAAGGCGCTGATACGCGGACCAGGCGGGTCCCGATTCGCGTGCCGCCCGGGCTTCGGCAAGCACGCGCCAGCGCGAGATGCGTGCCGGCGTCGGCGTTGCCATAAACAGTGTCCGCCCAAACAGCTGATCGACGGCTGCGTCGATTTCGGGCCGGATCGCCTCGACAATGCGTAGCGACCGGCGGATGCGCGCAGAACGACCCGCAATCGCCTCGAGATTGTCGCGGATCGGCTGTTCGCGCGGAATGTCCGACAGCGCGCCGAAAATCGTCGCGAAAAACCCGGGCACGCTGGTGTCACCGCGGCGGTTTATCTGCAGGCTCCGGATGCCCGGTTTGGGATCGATGTAGACGAACCGGCGGTCGACTTCGCGCCGCGCGGGTCGGCTGTGCAAGGCGTTGATCGCCGGTCCGAATGGCGCATTGGCAAGCACCGAACCGTCGATCAGCACCATGTCCTCGCGGCCGGGCAACGATCGCGCCAGAAACGCATCGCGCCCCGGCCATTCGCGATTGTCCGCGGCCAGCACGGCGTCGAGTTCGGCGACAGTGAATGGCGGAAACGCACCGGGGAAACTTGCGGTCGCCCGCGCAGCAAAGATGAGGTCGTTGGCGTCGCCGAGGGTTTTGGGATCACCCGGCGCATCGCGAAACGAAAGTGTGAGCCGATGTTCGGTTTCGGTGATTTCGGGCGGCGAGTTCAATCGCAGCTTTTCCGGATGACCACGAAAATCGGTCACCGTCACGAACAGGTCAAGCGGTTGTTCGTCGGGCAACAGCCGTGCGCCCGCGGGAAGCGATGCCATCGCGTCGAATGCCTTGCGCAGGAGCCTTGTGAAAATTGCGCCACCGAACGGCGGTTCGAACCATCGCGCGCGCACGAACCGCGTCAGCTTGTCGTGCAGTTCGTCGCGCGTTTCGGAATCGGGGTCATTGTCCCAATCCGCACCTTGACGATTGGCAAATGCCCACACGAGCGGCGTGGCCCAGATTTTCGAAAACCGCGTTGCCATCCGCGCGTCGGGATCGATCAGCCGGTCGACATCGGCATCGTCGAGCCAGAGATCGGTCAGCGGATCCAGCGACTGACCGGTCGCGATCGCCTGTGCCAGAAAAATACCGTTGATACCGCCCGCCGACGCACCTGCGATGATATCGGCGAGAATACGCAGCCGTAGCCCCGTCGCGCGCTCGATATCGTCGAGCAATTTTACATAGATCGCGTCGCTGGGTGTTGCGGGTGTCGAATCATCATGAAATGCGCGCGATGCGCGGGCGAGGTGCCAGACCTCTTTCGTGATGCCATGCATATACACTGCGAGGCTGATCCCGCCGTAACATACGAGCGCGAGGCGCAATTCTTTTTCGCGCATCCGCATGGTGTCGCACGCCATTGCGATTATGAAAAGCATCGCGGCTGAACGCGCGCACCCAGTGCAGACCCTCGTCCGTCTCGAAATGGCACGAAACCGCTGAAATTAAGCATTTTTTAAGCATGAAGCAATCGGTAATGACTGTTGATCGATGCGAGTCGCACGCATGGCACCCAACGCGGTGCTCGGCCCGCGAGGGATTTTTTTGGGGATTTGGATCATGTTGAAATATGCGTTGGCGCTTGTTGCGCTTTCCGCCACGGGCATTGCTCAGGCGGCTGTAACGGTGAATTTTCAGGGCGGGGGCAGCACATTGCCGACCGGAACGACAATCATCGAAAATTTTGAATCATTTGCCAATGGCGCTTCGATTGGCGTGAATGCCTCGATTTTCAATTCGAGCATTTCGGGTCAGGCCGCACGGCCAGCTCATGGCAGCACCGGCAATTATGCAGCGGTCCTCGGCGCTCCGACGAACGGAGTGTATCAGATCAACTTCGCGCCGACATCGATTTTCTCATATGCGGTCGGTTCGCTCGACACCTACAATACATTTCGGCTCATCTTCGCCGATGCCAGTACGGCGACCTATCTCGGCGGGCAGATCATCAATGACATGACCTTTCCGAGCGGCGATCAAGTCAGCGGCGAAACCAACGGGCGCGTGACTTACACGGTAACCAGTGGCTCGCTGATCACCGGCGCGATTTTCGAATCGTCGCAAAACTCGTTCGAATTCGACGATCTGGCAATCGGTGCCGTCCCTGAACCAACGACTTGGGCAATGCTCCTGTTCGGGTTCGGCATTGTCGGCGGCGCACTCCGTTCGCGGCGTCGCGACAATCCGGCGACTTCGATCATCTAAACTTCCTATCGAATGAACGATCAGTGTGGCCTGTCCTACCCGGCGGACAGGCCACAGATCGTCATTTCGGTGTCTTATGCCGGCGTTGCTGGTTGAACAGTTCATACGCCATGACTGCGGTTGCCACAGCTGCGTTCAAGCTGTCCGCGCGCCCGTGCATCGGCATTTTCACGAGCAAATCGCATTCGGCTTCATATGCCGGTGGCAGCCCCTGCGCTTCGTTACCGATCAGCAGGAAAGCCGGCGCTGCATAAACGGGTGTTTGATAATCGGTTTCGGTGTTCAGGCTGGTTCCGACGAGTTGGCCAGGCCCGCTGCGTAACCATGGCAGGAAATCGTCCCAGCGCGTCTGCGCCACGACCTGCGTGAATATGGCGCCCATGCTGGCGCGTACTGCTTCGACGGAAAACGGATCGGTGCAGTCGTCGATCAGGATCAGGCCGCGTGCTCCCACGGCGTCGCCCGTCCGCAAAATCGTGCCGAGATTGCCGGGATCGCGCAGGCGTTCGGCGACGATCCAGATATCGGCGGTGGTCCGGTCGAGCTGATCGAGTGGTGTCGGATGCTCGCGATATACGCCGATCACAGCGCCAGGATTATCCTTGCCCGACAATTTTGCCAGAATGTCGGGACTTGTAACCAGCACCGTGCCGCGATTTGCTTCGGTCGCGACGATCAGCCGCTGGACAAGCGGATGATTTTCGCTCTCCGGAGCATACCACAGCATCTCAGGGACAACGCCGGCATCGATCGCTTCGGTCAGGATGCGCAACCCTTCGGCAAGGAACAGTTTTTCGGTGCGCCGGAATTTCTTGTCACGCAGAGCGCGTACTTGTTTGACGAGCGGGTTCGAAAAACCGGTGATCAGGCGGGGCATCAATCCTCCCCGAACTTTGCCTCGATCAATTCTGCCAGTGCCGCGACCGATTGTTCGGCGCCATCGCCCGTCGCGCGTATCGTCACATGATCGCCAATCGCGGCACCAAGCATCATCAAGCCCATGATCGAGGTGCCGACGACCACCGATCCGTCCTTTTCGACTTCGACCTGCGCGGGCAGTCCGCTGGCCATTGTCACGAATTTCGCGCTTGCCCGGGCGTGCAGCCCGCGCCGGTTGGTGATCAGGACTGTTTTTTCGATCAAGCCGCTTGCTCACCCAGCACTTCGGATGCGACCGATATATATTTCCGTCCTGCTTCACGCGCAGCCGCGACCGCGTCACCGACATTCATCGTGCGTCGTGCACCTTCGAGTCGGATAAGCATCGGCAGGTTGATGCCGGCAATCACTTCGACTTTGCCCGGCTTCATCAGCGATATGGCAAGGTTGGAAGGAGTCCCGCCGAACAGGTCGGTCAGGACAATGACACCGCGACCGCTGTCGACTTCGGAAATGGCGCTGGCGATATCGGTCCGCCGCGACTCCATGTCGTCATCGGGACCGATGCAGATCGGCGCGATCGCCCGTTGCGGGCCGACCACATGTTCCATCGCGACAACAAATTCGGTGGCAAGCCGTCCATGCGTCACCAGCACCAGCCCGATCATTGCGACTCCATCGTCGTATCGTTCCTGCGTCCATTTTCCTGCGCACGCGCGCCAAAGCTTTCGAGCGAGTCGTCGGGGCGCCTCGCCAGATCGCGATGTGTGACCGTGGGCGAAAATCCGGCGCTGCGCAACCGTTCTCCGATACGCGTGGCGACATGGACGCTGCGATGACGCCCGCCTGTGCACCCCAGCGCGATCGTGACATAGGCTTTTCCTTCGGCTTCATACCGCGGAAGCAGAAGGATCAGTAAGTCCTCGATGCGCGACACCGCTTCCTCATACGCAGGATCAGCAGCAACAAACGCGGCCACCGGCTGGTCGAGGCCGCTCATCGGGCGCAATGTATTGTCCCAGTGCGGATTGCGCAGGAACCGCATGTCGAGGACAAGGTCGGCGTTGCGCGGCACCCCGCGCGCAAACCCGAACGACATCACCGACAATGTCGGCGCGACGCCGGTGCGGTCGCCAAAACGTGTCCGCATTTCGAGGCGCAGGTCGTTGCTCGTCGAGCGGCTGGTGTCGATCACATGATCGGCCCAGCGGCGCAGCGGAGCCAGCAGCTCACGCTCGCGCCCGATACCATCGGCAGCCGGCCGGTCGAGCGCAAGCGGATGACGTCGCCGCGTTTCGGAATATCGCCGTTCGAGCTCGGCACCGCCGCAATCGAGGAACAGCGTCGCAATGTCATCGCCGCGATCGCGCAATCGCTTCATCTGGTCGACGATCTCGCCGGCATCGAAACCGCGCGTCCGGCTGTCGATACCAAATGCAAGCGGCCGATCGTCGCTGGCGCCTTCGGGCAGTTTGGCGCCGAGCAAGCGGTTGAGCAGCACGAGCGGCAGATTGTCGACCGCTTCCCATCCCATATCCTCGAGCGAACGCAGCGCCGTCGATTTGCCGGCACCCGACATGCCGGTGACAAGCAAAATGCGATTCGGACGGGGGCGCTTCATATTAGCCGACGCGTTTTCATGATGAGTTCAACTTTGACTGGGGCCGAGGCTTCGAAAGCCGATATATCGTATTTTGCGATCACGATCCCAGCGATCACGCACGTCCGATCGTCGTCGGGAAGGCGCGCGACCTCGTTGGTCAGCGTCACGAGGAGCGCGACCCGCACGTTGTTCGCAAATGGCATCGGCACCAGCCCGATGCCGCGAACTTCGATCAGGCCGGTGATCGTGGTCGGCGCCGATGCAAACAGTGCGTCGTCACGTGCGTGCACGATAGTGTAATCGTCGCTGACGAGTGTCGCGCCACGGTCGATCAGCCGGAGCGCCAGGTCTGACTTCCCGCTGCCCGACGGTCCCGTGATCAGAACCGCGCGATCGCCGATCATCACACAGGTCGCGTGGAGTGTTTCTGGCGCAGATATTGTCATGACAAATCACCTGCTGACGGCAACGTCACGGTAAAGCGTGCGCCGCCCGAGCCGGTTCCGCTGTCAGTGACCGCGATAGTGCCGTTATGAGCTTCGACGATGGTCTTCACGATGGCGAGGCCGAGGCCGCTGTGCTGTCCGAATGCATCGCTTTCGGGGCGGTCGCTGTGGAAACGCCGGAATATCGCGTCGCGCGCCTGCGGATCGACCCCGGGTCCGTCGTCTTCGACCCAGGCGACCGTGCTTGCGCCGCGTCCCGCCACGCCAAGACGTATGCCGTGCTGCGGTGGCGAGAATGACAGCGCATTGTCGATCAGATTGTCAAACACCCGCGCAAGCCGTGCTTCGTCG
>JANLWD010000046.1:0-9153 GCA_031364345.1 Sphingomonas sp. | reverse complement strand
CCGTCGGCCTGGCGGGCAACGCGGCCCGTTTCGAGCTTGAGGGTTTGTCCGCCCCACTCGATTTCGACTGTTTTCATGTTGAACATTTATTTTCCTTACAGCCCGCGAGCCCTATGCTGCGGGGGCCTCGATAGGCAGACGTCCGGTCTGCGAGCGGTGCGGGCGCTGTTTGGCCCTAAGAACCCTTGAACAAGGATCCTGCGCCCCGCTGAATTGCGGGACATAAACAAACGGCCCCGAAATGGGGCCGTCTGAAACTATTTGCGAAGTCCGAGCTTCGTGATGAGTACGGTATAGCGGCCAACGTCTTCGCGCTTCAGATAATCGAGCAGCGTGCGACGCTTGTTGACCAGCATGAGCAGGCCGCGACGCGAATGATTGTCTTTCTTGTGCGTCTTGAAATGCTCGGTGAGATTGAGAATGCGCGTCGTGATGATCGCGACTTGCACTTCGGGGGATCCGGTATCGCCAGCGGCTTGCGCATATTCGGCGATGACTTCGGTTTTGCGTTCGGCGGTAATCGTCATATGTTTTCTTTCACGACATCGGGTTACAGATTGAAACCGCGCACGACCCGGACATTTCCGGCGATGACCTCGACCAGCGCGACGGGTGTTTCGTCGTCTTTCGCCAGATGGAGGCCGTCGTGTGCGGCAATCCCGGTCAAAGCTCGCCCCTGTCGGAGCGATCCTGCCTGATCGGGTGTGACGGGCAAAGCCGGGATGTCGTCCAGCCCTGCCGTCAATGGAAGGCAAATGTCTTCTAAGTCGCGCGCCTTAGACTTTTCGAATAGCAAGTCCAGCGAAATCGCGTTGTCGAGCGTAAACGGCCCCGCCTTAATACGGCGCAGCAGAGTGACATGACCGACAGTCCCGAGCGCGCGGGCGATATCGCGAGCGAGCGAGCGGATATAAGTGCCCTTTGAGACGTGGGCGGTAAGGGTGACAGACGAAGGGGCCACCCCCGACCCCTCCACGAAGGCGTGGAGGGGAGTTTTTAGCGCACTGTGACTCCCCTTCAGCCCTTGCTGGAGGGGCTGGGGGTGGTTCTTGCTAACTTCCAGCGAATGAATCGTCACCTTCCGCGTCGCTAGAACCACGGTCTCTCCAGCCCGCGCCAGATCATAGGCCCGCGCCCCATCCACCTTCAGCGCCGAATAGGTCGGCGGCACTTGCTGAATCGGCCCCGTAAACTGCGGCAGCACCGCGTCGATCTGCGCCATCGTCGGTCGCAGATTGCTGGTAGCAATCACCTTGCCTTCAAGATCAAGCGTATCGGTCTCTGCCCCGAATGCGACGGTGAACTCATAAATCTTGTCACTGTCGAGCATCCGGCCCGCCAGCTTTGTCGCTTCGCCCAGCGCAATCGGCAACACGCCGGTCGCCAGCGGATCGAGCGTTCCGCCGTGCCCGACTTTTACACGCGGATAGCCGCCTTCGCGAAGCGCGCGCTTGACGGCACCGACGGCTTGCGTCGAACCGAGCCCCAGCGGCTTATCGAGAATGATCCAGCCGTGCAGGGGAATGCCTTCATCAAAAGCTGGCGGAGACGGCGAGATTCGAACTCGCGGTGGCGGTTACCCGCCACGACGGTTTAGCAAACCGTTGGTTTCAGCCACTCACCCACGTCTCCGGACCTGGCGGCGAAGCGCTTCGCATAGCGGGGCGGCGCGCCGGGTTCAAGCACAGGGTTAAACAGGCAACCTGCCGCGAAATCGACTCGAGTCACCGCTCGGTTCATTGCACCGACAGCTTGAGCGCGCATAGGCTGCGACGAATTGATGGTCCCACAAGGTAAACCGACATGCGCACGACAATAATCGCTGGTCTCGTCGCACTTTTATCCGTGACGGCGGCACCCTCGCTCGCGCAAATCCGAACTGTCGATCCCAACACGGCAGCGGCTCAGGCCGACGTTACGCCTTTGCCCGGCGAGCGCGGTTACGCCAATCAGGGCTCCGTCGCCCCGCCGCAGGTCGATCCCACCGCGACTGCGCCCAATGCCGGCGCGCCGACACCTCCGCCCGTGGCGCAATCCGCGACCGGCACCAACATGTCGACGACTTCGGGACCATGCGCACCGCGTAACGTACAGGCATCGATCGATGCCGCTAGGGCTCCGACAACCTATCAGCGCGATGACTTGATCGGTGCTGCCGAAGGGGTGTTCGGCAAGGGCGCAGCGGGGCTGGCCGGCATTATGGAAAAAATCCTGAAGGATCAGGGCGAACCCAATGCCTATATCGCCGGTCGCGAAGCGTCGGGCGCATTTGTCGTCGGTCTGCGCTATGGTTCGGGAACGATGTGCCATACTGTCGAAGGGCAGCGCGCCGCTTATTGGACTGGCCCGTCGATCGGGTTCGATGTGGGAGGCGACGCCACCAAAGTTTTCACGCTCGTCTACAATCTTTATGACAGCCAGGACTTGTACAAGCGTTACCCGCAGGTCGAGGGGCGGGCATATTTTGTCGGCGGGTTTTCAGCGACATACATGCGGCGCGGCGACGTCGTGCTGATCCCGATCCGGCTGGGTGTCGGCGTCCGGTTCGGTGCGAACGTCGGTTACATGAAATTCAGCGAAAAAAGTAAGTGGATGCCGTTCTAGACCAAGCGCCAGCGAATCGTTTCCCCGGCATGAAAAGGAACGACACCGGCGATCCGGTCGGGGACTTTTTGCGCAGCGCGTTCGAGCGTGATCGTGCCATCGTTCAGCGCAAGCCCGTAAAAACGTGCGCCATGTTCGGATGCAAAGCCTTCGAACCGGTCTAGCGCATTTTCCTCATCGAAAACCGTGACATAGCTTTCGATGGCATAAGGCGCATTGAAAATACCCGCACAGCCGCATGCGGTTTCCTTTGACGCGACCACATGCGGTGCGCTGTCGGTGCCGAGAAAAAATTTCGGGCTGCCCGAAATCGCGGCCGCGCGCAGGGCAAGGCGATGTCGCTCGCGCTTGATGACAGGCAAGCAATAGGCATGCGGACGGATGCCGCCATCGAACATCGCATTGCGATTCAGGATCAGATGTTGCGGCGTGATCGTGGCGGCGACATTCGCGCCGCTGTCGTTCACGAAATCGACGGCATCGGACGTCGTGATATGTTCGAACACGACCTTGAGCGCGGGAAAGTCGCGAACGACAGCCCGCAAAGTCCGCTCGATGAACACCGCTTCGCGGTCGAAGATATCGATGTCATGATCGGTGACTTCGCCGTGAACGAGAAGCGGCATGCCGATCCGCTGCATCGCTTCGAGCGCGGGATAAAGCGTGGCGACATCGGTAACACCATGTGCCGACCCGGTGGTGGCGTGTGCGGGATAGAGTTTGGCCGCCGTAAACACGCCCGCTGCATGACCGCGCATCAGTTCGCCCGGGTCGGCGGCATCCGTGAGGTAGGCAACCATCAGCGGCACAAGGCCGGGGGCCGCAGCAGTGATCCGGTCGCGATAGGCGGCGGCGCCTTCGACACTCGTTACCGGCGGCGACAGGTTGGGCATGACGATCGCCCGCACAAATTGGCGCGCCGTGTAGGGCGCAACGGCCGTCAGCATGGCGCCATCACGCAAATGGACATGCCAGTCGTCGGGACGGCGGATCGTGATCTGGTCGACTTGGTCTTTCATGCCGAAACCCCTAACTGAGCGCTATGGCCAAAACCACCCTTACCGATCGTGCCGTCATCCGCCTGTCGGGCGACGATGTGCGCGGCTTTCTGCAGGGATTGGTGACGAACGATGTTGCAGGCGAATTGCCGGTCTGGGCGGCTTTGCTGACGCCACAGGGCAAAGTGCTGTTCGATTTCATTGTCTGGGGCGACGGTGATGCCCTGCTGATCGACTGCGAAGCGGCGCAGGCTGACGCCATCATGCGGCGATTGTCGATGTACCGGCTGAGGCGTGCGATCACGATCGAACGTCGCAGCGATGCTGTTCATTGGTCGCCGGGTGGTCAATGCGGCGTCCCCGATCCGCGCACGGCGATGCTCGGTCGGCGGTGGATCGGTCCTGCGGATGAAGCCGCAACGAGTTGGCGCGCGCATCGGCTGGCAACGGGCGTGTGCGAGGGGCGCGACGAGTTGGGCGAAGCAACGACATTATGGCTCGAATGCAATGCACGCGAATTCAACGGCGTCAGCTTCACCAAAGGTTGTTACGTCGGACAAGAGAACACCGCGCGGATGCATCACCGGTCAAAAGTGAGCCGGCGGCTTGCGGTGGTGCCGGCGACCACTGATCCGGGTGATGGCGCACGCGTTTGGTATCCCGATCTCGCGCTTGCAGTCGTGCATCAAAAACTCGTTTAGGCAGGTGCACTTTCCATCCGGCGCGCGCGCATGGCGTCGGTCCGTTCGATGCGGTCGGCCATGTCGGCCCAAGCCGCCTTTGCCCGAAGGTGGCGATCGCGAACATTGTCGAGCACGGCGGCGTCGGCTTCGGCTTGTGCCTTGGCAACCTGGCCATGATAAAATTCGAGTGTCGACATGGCAGCAGACTTTCTGGCGAGAGGTTCTGGCGATATGAAGTGCCGGGCGAGCGAACCCGCCCGGCGGTAATCTATATTAGGCAGCCTGGATGTTGACAGCCGAAGTCTTGCCGCGCTTGTCGGTTTCGAGTTCATAGGTCACGCGCTGATCCTTATCGAGCGTACGCAGCCCGGCGCGTTCGACGGCCGAAATGTGGACGAACGCATCGCCGCCGCCGCCTTCGGGCGCGATAAAGCCATAGCCCTTGTCGGCATTGAAAAATTTAACTGTTCCGGTGATCATTTGGGTATCCTTTGCCCAGGGTTTGACGGGCATGGTTCAAAATTGTCCCATCCCGGCGTCGTGAAGCAAGTGTGGGACAAAGGGGCACACAAGCGCACCCGTATCCGTCGCAGGCGACGTTCAGCCGGTGAACCATAGGCCATTGGGGCGGGAATAGCAAAAGCGGGTCGCGGACGCCGCGGCCCGATGGCAGTGCCGTCACCGAATCTAAGCCCCGATCGAAAGCCAAGCCTTGGTCGAAACCGCACCGCATGTTACAGCCGCATGGCGTCGGCAGGAGAAGCGATGTGGCTCACCGTTTGCCGTTTGGCGTCACCCGGCGGCATCTGCTTGCCCTAACGGGCGCCGGAGCAGTGGGATTGGCCACGCGAGCCTATGCAGCAAGAAAAGCATTGGTCGTGCCAGTGGTCGATCGCTTGATGCTTCAGGTTGTCGATGATGCCGCGACATTTGGCCCCTTCCTCGACGATCTCGATCTTCCGGGAATGCGCGTGGTCCGCGCTGGCAACGGCGGACCGCCCAACACACCGCATATGCTCCCGCGAGCGCTAGTCGGTGAATTCGGCCTTTCGCTTCTGGGCGAATCGACGATCGATGCGACCACGCGACGCATCCTCGTCGATTTTGGATACTCGAAGGAAGCGCTCTCGACCAATATGCAGCTCTTGGGCATCGAGCCCGCGACGATCGACGCGTCTGTACTGAGCCACGGCCATCTCGATCATTATGGTGGTTTCCCAGCTTTCGGCCAGAGTCCGCCGCGACGCCGGCGCATCCCGCTGTTCGTGGGCGAAGAAGAGGCGTTTTGCGAGCGTGTTGCAATGATCGGCAAACCGCCGCTAGTCATGGGCACGCTCGATCGCGCGGCACTGGCAAAGGCAGGCTTTGACGTCATGCTTCGCGCAGAACCAGCCGTCGTTGCCGATCATGCCTTCACGACCGGCGTCATCCCTCTGTCGAGCGCCGAACGCGTGGCCATCCCGACGCGCATGCGACCGGGCGTTGGCTGCGATCGTGCCGCCATCAACGTAATCAAGCGGGCTGCTGTCGAATTGCCCGACGATGCCGAACATGAACTGGCTACGTGCTACCTCGTCAAAGGGCTTGGCCTCGTCGTTATTGCATCGTGCAGCCACCGGGGCGTGATCAACTCGGTCCGCCGTGCGCAGGAAATATCGAAAATCAGTAAAGTCCACGCCGTGGTCGGCGGCTTTCACCTCGTTCGGCCAAGGACGCCAGCCGATGTCGAAGCGACCGTTGCGATGTTCGAAGCGATCGACCCGACCTACATCATCCCGATGCACTGTACCGGTGAAGCATTCATCGCTGCGGCGCAGCGGGCAATGCCCACGAAAATCATACGCTCATATGTCGGATCGAAATTTATCTTTGCCGGGGGGATCTGAACTCCGGCCTGGCGCTGTCGAGCGCGCGTCGAACGAACAAGAACAATATAAATGAAAAAGGTTGCCGACCCCTTCGGATCGGCAACCCCTAACATGGTCAGCGGCTGGAGATGACTCTCGAGCCCGGGAGACCATGAGCAGCGTTAGCCGCGCAGCTCCCGAACGAAATTACCCGTGCCACTTGCTGAACCATGAGACATCGGATCACCTCCTTTCGCTAGTTGATATGGATGTGGCCTGCGTTGGCCACGGCGCAACCATGAGTCATTCGCGACTCGCGATCAAGCATTTGTTGAAAATTTTTTATCAACACATCGTCCACAACAATCCGGTCGGACGAAAATACGCGGAAAAAGGACGAAAATAGCGGCAGTCATAAAGCTTTACATCAATATGTTATGTTGTAACATCTTGGCTTAGCGCCTTACTAAAAGGGCCGTAGCGAAGGAGGATGTCATGCAGTCCAATGGGTTTCACGATGCCCGGCCGCGTCCGGCCGCCATGGTTGCTGTTGTTGCAATCCACATCGCGGGGATCGGCGCGCTGATCATGATTGCGCCGACTGTTGTCGAGCGGATCGAGCGCCCACTAGAGGGTTATAATGTCCCGACACCGACCATCCCGCCCGAAATCGTCAAAGCCGACATGCCGAAACTCAAAAGCAAAACGCCGGTCCCAGTCGATCGCGTCGAACCCTTTGTCACGCCGCCGCGTGCCGGACCGGACCGTGGGCTGACAAGCGATCCCGGACCGCTGGTCGGTGCAGGCGACAGCGAGGTTCTCGGCGGTAGCATCGACGTCATCGATATCGATCCGCCAAAAGCGCCGGTCATCGTCGGCCCGCAGTTTACCGGGCGCAATCCGCAGCCGCCCTACCCGGCGGGTATGCAGCGGCTTGGCATTGAAGGCGCTGTGACGGTCCGCGTGCTGGTCGATGTTGATGGGCGACCGTTGCGGATCGAAGCCGTCAAGGTCGATCAGGACGCGTTCTTTGCTGCGACGCGCGACTGGGCAATGAAAAACTGGCGTTTCAGGCCGGCAACGCGCGACGGCGAGCCGTTTCAGGAATGGCGAACGATGACGGTGCGTTTCGAGATCGACTAGCCGCGGCAATCCTCGACGACGCGCGTAAATTCGGGCCAGATCGGCAGAACGACGTCGCTTGCGCCATCGAGTGCGATCAGGATCCGGCCACGACTGAACGCCAACGCGTCGAGTTGCGGATCGCGTGCGGCGATTTCTGCGGCGACATAGGGTGGCTGGCTGCCCGTGGGGCGCGCGTCATATGACTTGGCACCGTTGGTCGACCGCAGTGTCATGCGTGCCGCCACATTTCCCGGACGCGACACGAAAATGCGCGTGCCATTTGCCTCGCACCGGATCGTCAACAAAGCATCTGCACCGGTCGGTCCAAAGCGCGCGATGCTGCCGCGGCCATCGCGCGTGTAGGTCCAGATGCCGAGTGCCGGTGTACGATCGATCCAGTTAGCGACCGGCGCTGGTGGCGCGGGCGACGGCGCGGGACGAGATACGGGTGGTGCCGGGCGTGGTTGTGGCGCAGGCGATGGCGGCTGGACGCACGCTGACAGGGCGACAAGCATAACAAGGATCGGGCGGCGTCGCTGCATCGGCTGGCGTCTAAGCGATCCCATGCTTGGCAGCAAAGCGCTTTGTCGCATAAGTCGGTCGACTGAGAGGATCCGCATGAGCATCGATGCCAAGCGTTTGAAGTCGATCGTCGCGGGGTCGGCGGGCAATCTGGTCGAATGGTATGACTGGTTCGCTTACGCAACCTTCAGCATTTATTTCGCGCCGTTATTTTTCCCAAAAGGCGACCTGACGGCACAATTGCTCAACACGGCCGCAATTTTCGCCGCCGGCTTCCTGATGCGGCCGATCGGCGCATGGGTGATGGGCATTTATGGTGACAAGCATGGCCGCAAAGCGGGGCTGACGCTGTCGGTCGTCATGATGGCGGCAGGATCGCTGATGATCGCGTTTGTACCGACTTATGCTCAAGTTGGCGTCGCCGCACCGGTCATACTTGTCGCGGCCCGTATGATCCAGGGACTGTCGGTCGGCGGCGAATATGGATCGAGCGCGACCTATTTGTCGGAAATGGCCCCGGCGGAACGGCGCGGCTTCTGGTCAAGCTTTCAATATGCGACACTGAGCGGCGGGCAATTGCTGGCGATCATCACGGCGCTGGTGCTGCAAGCGTTGCTGACCGATGCGCAACTAAGCGCGTGGGGCTGGCGCGTGCCGTTCGTGATCGGGGCTGTGCTCGCAGTGCTCGTGTTCCTGCTGCGGCGGACGATGGCGGAGACCAAATCGTTCGCGGGCATCGACCAGAAGCGCGAACATTCGTCGCTGCGCATCCTTTGGCGCGACCATCGCAAATCGTGCATTTTGGTGGCGATGATGTCGGGCGGCGGCGGGCTCGCGAGCTATGCGTTCACGACCTACATGCTCAAATATCTGATCAACAGCGCGGGCTTTGACAGGGAAACCGCGACGCTGATCATTGCGGCCGCGCTCGTCTGGTCGATGTGTCTGCAACCGGTGGCGGGCCTGCTGGCCGACCGATTCGGACGCAAGCCGATGCTGCTGATTTCGGGGGTCGGCGTGTCGATCGTCGCGGTACCGGTGTTCACCTGGCTGGGCTCGACAGCATCGCCCTATGCAGCACTTGTGCTGATCCTGATCCCGATCACGCTTCACGGTGGCTACACTGCGACCAACGCAATGGTGAAAGCCGAACTCTTCCCCGCGCATGTTCGCGCGCTGGGCGTGGCGTTTCCCTATGCCGTGGGAAATACGCTGCTGGCGGGAACGACCGAATATGTCGCGCTTTGGTTCAAGAGTTCGGGAAACGAGAGCGGGTTCTTCTGGTACGTCACGGCGATGGTCGCAATGACGGTAGTGGCGTATCTGATGCTGCCCGAGACGAAAACGGCGGGGTTGATCAGGGAGGGTTAGGCG
>JANLWD010000025.1:0-5041 GCA_031364345.1 Sphingomonas sp. | reverse complement strand
TGCCGATGATGAGGTCGAAGAGTTCGTCGCGCGGGTGCGGCGGTTTTTGAACCTGCCCGCCGATGCGCCGGTCGCGCTCACCGCCGAGCCGAAGATCGACGGGCTGTCCTGCTCCTTGCGATACGAAAACGGTATTTTAGTGCAGGCAGCGACACGCGGGGACGGGGCGGTGGGTGAGGATGTCACGCCCAATGTGCGGACGATTGCCGATATTCCGCAAACGCTTCGGGGAAATGCGCCTGCCGTTTTTGAAATCCGCGGCGAAGTTTACATGGCGAAGGATGACTTCGCTGCTCTGAACGAACGCCTTGCAGGTGAACGCGTCTTTGCCAATCCGCGCAATGCGGCGGCGGGATCATTGCGGCAGAAAGATGCCAGCGTTACCGCAAGCCGCCCCTTGCGTTTTCTTGCGCACGGCTGGGGCGACGCATCCGAGGTGCCGGGCGCTACGCAATATGAAGTGATGCAGGCGATCGCCTCATGGGGCGTGCCGGTCAGTGACCTGCTCATCCGAGCCGAAACCGCCGATGTGATGGCGCATTATCGCAAAATCGAAGCGGGACGCGCCGACTTGCCGTTCGACATTGACGGAGTCGTTTACAAAGTCGACCGGCTCGACTGGCAGGCGCGACTGGGCTTTGTCGCAAAGGCACCGCGCTGGGCAATCGCACATAAATTCCCGGCCGAACGCGCGCAGACGACGCTGCTCGCTATCGACATACAGGTGGGAAGGACAGGCAAGCTGACGCCGGTCGCCCGGCTCGAGCCCGTAACCGTCGGTGGCGTCGTCGTCACCAATGCGACGCTCCATAATGCCGACGAAATCGCGCGGCTCGGCGTGCGGGTTGGGGATCGCGTTAGCATTCAGCGGGCAGGCGACGTCATCCCGCAAGTGCTCGAAAACCTGACGCCGGAGGCCAATCGGCCAACCTACGTGTTTCCGGCAACCTGCCCCGAATGCGGATCAGACGCGGTATGCGAAGACGGCGAAGTCGACATCCGCTGCACTGGCGGGCTCATCTGCCCCGCACAACGCATCGAACGGCTCAAGCATTTCGTATCGCGCGGCGCGCTCGACATCGACGGGCTGGGTGACAAGACCATCGTCGAGTTGTTCGAACTCGGCTGGCTCCACAGCCCCGCTGATATTTTCCGGCTCAAAAACCATCGCACCGAATTGCTGACCCGCGAAGGCTGGAAGGCGAAATCAGTCGACAATCTGCTCGCCGCGATCGAGTCGAAACGCGCGCCCGATCCGGTGAAATTCCTGTTCGGGCTCGGCATCCGCCATGTCGGTGCGGGAACATCGAAGGATTTGATCCGCGCCTTCGGTACTGTCGAACGCATCGCGGATGTCGCGCAACATGACGACGCAGCAGTCGAATTGACCAGCGTCGACGGCATCGGCCCCGTCGTCGCGCAATCGCTCGTCGATTTCTTTCACGAGGAACACAACCGCGCTGCGTGGTACGACCTGCTGAGTGAAGTCAGCCCACCGGCCTATGTTTCCACGGTCAAGGCATCGCCCGTGACCGGAAAAACCATCGTTTTTACCGGCAGCCTGGAGACGATGAGCCGTGACGAAGCCAAAGCGCAGGCCGAAGCGCTCGGGGCAAAAACATCGGGGTCGGTCAGCGCCAAAACCGATCTTGTCGTCGCCGGGCCTGGTGCGGGATCGAAGCTGAAAAAAGCAGCCGAACTGAGCATCGAAGTCATCGACGAAAATGCCTGGGCAGCGATTGTGGCGAGCGTTGCACCCTGATACCACACCGGTCATCTGCCTGATTCAGGTCGCTGAAATGATGAGGACATTGACGATGAGAATGCTGCGTATTGCCATGCTTGCGACGGTTGCACTTGCCATTCCCGTGTCGACGGCAAGTGCAGAGACGGCGAAACCCGCCACGAGCAAATCAAGCGCGGCGAAGCCGGCCAAGGGGAAGCCGCAGCTGGGCACCTGGGGAGTCGATCTGACCGGTCGCGACCTTACCGTGAAGCCAGGCGACGATTTCTGGAAACATGCCAATGGCAGCTGGGACAAGCGCACCGAAATCGCGCCCGACCGGACCAGTATCGGCGGATTCACGGTGCTGGCCGATTTGTCCGAAACGCAGGTTCGCGCGATCGTCGAGGATGTGTCGAAAACCGGCGGCAAGGCGGGAACGCCCGCGCAGCAGATCGGTGACATGTATGCCAGCTGGATGGATGCCGATGCCATCGAAGCGCGCGGGACGGCCGTCATGGCGCCCTATCTTGCGCAAATCGACGCCGTCACCGATCGTGCCGGGCTGCTCAAATTATTTGCATCACGCGAATTTTTCGCGCCCGTCGGTGTTGGCATCCTGCCCAATCCGGCCAATCCCAAGACCTATATCGCCGGCATTGCACAGAGCGGTCTCGGCTTGCCCAATCGCGATTATTACCTGAAGGACGACGCGAAATACGCTGGCTTCCGCACCGCGTATAAAAAATACATGGTCGATATCCAGACGCTGGCCGGGCTTTCCGACCCCGCCGGACGCAGCGACCGGATCATGGCGCTCGAAACCGCAATTGCCACGGCGCACTGGACGCCCGAGCGCAGCCGCAACCTGATGGAATCGCTCAATCCGATGGATCGGACGAAGCTGGCGGCCTTTGCCCCGCAATTCGACTGGAACACAACGCTTAGCGATCTTGGCCTTGGCAATCTGCAAACCGTTGTCGTCCAGCAGACAACAGCGATCGAAGCTGCGGGCAAAATGCTCGACACGGTGCCGCTCAGCACATGGAAGGAATATCTTGCGTATCATTTCATCCGCCAGAATGCGTCGGGCTTGCCCAAGGCATTCGACGAACTGAACTTCAATTTCTTTTCAAAAACGCTGCGCGATCAGCCGGTGCAGCGCGATCGCTGGAAACGCGGTGTCGCGCTTGTCAGCGGCGGGCTGGGCGAAGCGATCGGGCAAGTTTACGTGGAGCGTCATTATCCGCCATCGAGCAATGCAAAAATGGGCGAACTGATCGCCGATTTGCGTGCATCGCTTCAGGACCGGATCAACGGCAATCAATGGATGGATGCGGCGACGAAAACGCAAGCACTGGCCAAGCTCGCGGCATTTGATCCGATGATTGGCTATCCGCGCAAATGGATCGATTATTCGAGCTTTGTCGTGAAACGCGACGATTTGCTCGGCAACACATTGCGCGCGCGCGCTTTCCAGTGGAACCTGCAACTGTCGCGGCTGCCCAATCCCGTCGACAAATCGCTGTGGAGCATGACCCCGCAAACCGTGAATGCCTATTATAGCCCGCTCACCAACCAGATCGTATTTCCTGCAGCAATCCTGCAACCGCCATTTTTTGACCCCAATGCCGACCCGGCAGTCAATTACGGCGCGATCGGTGCGGTGATCGGACATGAAATGGGGCATGGCTTCGATGATCAGGGGCGCCGGTTCGATGCCGATGGCAAGTTCCGCGACTGGTGGAGCGCCGAGACGGCTGCGAAATATCAGACGCGGGCCGATGCACTCGGCAAGCAATTCGATCAGATCGAAGTGCTGCCCGGTGTAAAGATCAACGGCAAGCTGACCATGGGCGAAAATATCGGCGACTTGTCGGGCGTGGAAACCGCCTATGGCGCGTGGCGCCGCTATGTCGCCAAACATGGCGAGCCCAAAGTGGTCGACGGCCTGACGGGTGATCAGCGCTTCTTCATGGCTTATGCGCAAGTCTGGCGCGGCAAACGACGTGAAGGCGCGGTGCGCGAACAAGCGCTGACCGATCCGCATTCGGCGGAGTTTGCACGCGTCAACGGGATCGTGCGCAATGTCGATGCCTGGTACAAAGCGTTCAACGTAAAGCCGGGCGATGCACTATATCTGCCGGCCGACCAGCGCGTAAAAATCTGGTAGGCGATTGCCAAACGAGGCAAGAAAAAGCCCCCGTCCGGATCCGTCCGGACGGGGGCTTTTTTCTTGCGCAGTTGCCTCGTTAAGCTGCGTGCGCCAGCGCCGCGAGCAGAAGCAGCGCCACAATGTTGGTGATCTTGATCATCGGGTTGACGGCGGGGCCGGCAGTATCCTTGTACGGGTCACCGACAGTGTCGCCGGTTACGGCTGCCTTGTGCGCTTCCGAACCCTTGCCGCCGTGGTTGCCGTCTTCGATATATTTCTTGGCATTGTCCCACGCGCCGCCGCCGCTGGTCATCGAGATTGCAACGAACAAGCCACCGACGATGACACCGAGCAGAAGCGCGCCGAGTGCAGCAAATCCCGACGCCTGGCCAGCAACCGCCGTGATCACGAAATACACCACGATCGGGGCGAGCACAGGCAAGAGCGAGGGTACGATCATTTCCTTGATCGCAGCCTTGGTGACCAGATCGACTGTGCGCGCGTAATCGGGCTTGGTCTCATACGTCATGATGCCGGGGTTCTTGGCGAACTGATCGCGCACGTCCTTCACGACTTCCCCCGCCGCACGGCCCACTGCCGTCATGCCCATCGCGCCGAAGAGATAGGGCAGGAGCGCACCAAGCAGCAGCCCGACGATGACATAGGGGTTTTTGAGGCTGAAATCGACGTCGAGATTCGGGAAGAATTCGTCGAGATCGGTCGTGTAAGCGGCGAACAGCACAAGTGCCGCCAAGCCCGCCGAACCGATTGCATAGCCTTTGGTCACGGCCTTGGTCGTGTTACCGACCGCATCGAGCGCGTCGGTTTTGGTCCGCACGCTATCGTCGAGCCCCGCCATTTCGGCGATACCGCCCGCGTTGTCGGTCACCGGACCATAAGCATCGAGCGCAACGACCATGCCCGCCAGCGCGAGCATCGCAGTCGCGGCAAACGCGATCCCGATCAGGCCCGCAAGCTGGTAGGCAATAATGATGCCAGCGCAGATCACGAGCGTCGGCAGCGCGGTCGATTCAAGGCTGATCGCGAGCCCCTGGATGACATTGGTGCCATGGCCAGTTTCCGATGCCTTGGCGATGCTGCGCACCGGGCGATAATTGGTGCCGGTGTAATATTCGGTGATCCAGATCAGGAGCCCGGTGATG
>JANLWD010000324.1:0-2815 GCA_031364345.1 Sphingomonas sp. | reverse complement strand
CACGAACACCAGCCGCCCGTTGATGGTGCCCGATCCCGTGACGACGCCGTCACCCGGAATCTTCGTTTCCGCCATGCCGAAATCGACGCAATTATGCTCGACATACATGTCGAGTTCTTCGAACGATCCCTCGTCGAGCATAATTGCGTCGATTTCGACATGGCGGAAACGAAGATTCCGGGTGACGGCGTCGTCACGGGATCGGGCACCATCAACGGGCGGCTGGTGTTCGTGTTCTCGCAGGATTTTACGGTGATCGGCGGGTCGCTGTCCGAAGCGCATGCGCAGAAAATCTGCAAAGTGATGGACTCGGCAATGAAAGTCGGCGCGCCGGTCATCGGCCTGAACGACAGCGGCGGCGCGCGAATTCAGGAAGGCGTGGCGTCGCTCGGCGGCTATGCCGAAGTCTTCCAGCGCAATGTGCTGGCCTCGGGCGTGGTGCCGCAATTGAGCCTGATCATGGGGCCGTGCGCGGGGGGCGCGGTTTACTCACCCGCGATGACCGACTTCATCTTCATGGTGCAGGATTCGTCCTATATGTTCGTGACCGGCCCCGAAGTCGTAAAGACCGTGACCAACGAAGTCGTGACGCAAGAAGCACTGGGCGGCGCGAGCACGCACACGACCAAATCGGGCGTGGCCGACAATGCCTATGAGAATGACATCGAAGCCCTGCTGGCGGCGCGCGACCTGATCGATTTCCTGCCTGCGTCGAACCGCGCCGAGCTGCCCGAACGCCCGACGGCGGACGAGTGGGACCGGATCGAAGTGAGCCTCGACACGCTGATCCCGGCGAGCGCAAACCAGCCCTATGACATGCACGAAGTCATCCGCAAGACGATGGACGAGGGCGATTTTTTCGAAATCCAACCAGCGCATGCGGGCAATATCCTGATTGGTTTCGGGCGGATCGAGGGGCGCACGGTCGGCGTCGTCGCGAACCAGCCGATGGTGCTCGCCGGTTGTCTCGACATCAATTCGTCGAAGAAAGCCGCGCGCTTCGTGCGCTTCTGCGATGCTTTCGACATTCCGATTTTAACCTTCGTCGACGTGCCGGGCTTCCTGCCGGGCGTGGGGCAGGAGCATAGCGGCATCATCAAGCACGGCGCGAAGCTGCTCTTCGCCTATGCCGAAGCGACGGTGCCCAAGATCACCGTCATTACGCGCAAAGCCTATGGCGGGGCCTATGACGTGATGGCGAGTAAGCATCTGCGCGGCGATTTGAACTATGCCTGGCCCACCGCCGAAATCGCCGTGATGGGCGCAAAAGGCGCGGTCGAAATCATCTTCCGCGGGCGGACGCCAGAGGAGATCGCCGAGCGCACGGCCGAATATGAAGCGCGCTTCGCCAACCCGTTCGTGGCGGCATCAAAGGGGTTCATCGACGAGGTCATCATGCCACACTCGACGCGGCGGCGCGTGGCGCTGGGGTTACGGAAGCTGCGCGGGAAAGTGCTGGAGAACCCGTGGAAAAAGCATGATAATATTCCGTTGTGACTGGTCCTGAACTCTTCCCTTATTTTTGGCTCGGCATGGTTGCGCTATTCGGGACGGTCAGCGTCGCCTGGGGCGTCAACGATCTCCGAAAAGGCTCGGCAAGACTTGGCCAATGATCGTCCAGCCGCGTGCAGCGCGAGGAAGAGCCATTCGAATTTTGGTTGGCCGTCCTAGGAAAACTCGCGGGCGGCATTGTTGCTTGCTTTATGTTTTATTTCGGGCTCGACATGCTCCGATGGTGAATTGCAAAGAGCCATGCTCCACATTATAATCACATGATAAGGAGTGCCGCGATGCAGACCGAACGTGTGACTTTCCTCACCAGCCGCGACCACAAGGCCGCGCTTGACGCCTATGCCTGCGAGAATGGCCAGTCTGTCGGGCATGTGCTTCGAGAGGCGTCGGTGCAGTACATTGCGCCGCCATTGGCGCACCCCGAACGAGAAGCTGAATTAGCTGCCCTGACCGATGAGCTTGAAGCGGCGTTGCCGGAAATGCGAGACGATTTTCAAGCCAGCCTCGACTCGATTCGTGCGATGAATGAGATGATTGAGGCCTATCGGGCAGAAAAGGCGCAACGGAAACAAGCGGCGTGAGCGCTTTCGACCGGTCGCTATCCGCCATCAAAGATGTCCTCCTTTTGCGCGATCAGTTCAAGCAGATGCGCGAGGAGCTCAATCGGATGAACGGGAATATGGGGTCGATGCTTGACGACATCCGTGACTTGGAGCAGCGCGTGGCAAGGCTTGAAGGCGTCGAGAAAACAATTTTGGCTTTGGCGTCACGAGCGCCACTCTTGCCGGGCAATTGACATGCACCAAAGACGCTACACTGAGCGCGTAACCGTCACTATGCCGCGCTCAATGAAGGAAGAATTGCGTCGCCGGGCCGCGCGATACGGTATCTCTATGAGTGAGTTGCGTCGAAATATCAGCGCGATGCCCGATCCCGAAGCAAATATGGAACAACAATGAACCTCGGTCGCCTGAACCACATCGGTGTTGCGACACCGTCCATTCCCGACAGCATCGCGCATTGGCGTGACGTTATGGGCGCGACCAAAATCCATGCGCCGTTCGATCTGCCTGCGCAGGGGGTGCGCGTCTGTTTTGTTGACACACCGAACGGACCACAGATCGAGTTGATCGAGCCGCTGGGTGCAGAGTCGCCGATTCATGGGTTCCTCGCGAAGAATCCGCTTGGCGGGCAGCATCATGTCTGTTTCGAAGTGCCCGATATTTATGCGGCCAAGGCGGAGTTTGAGGCGCTCGGCAAGAAAGTCCTCGGCAAGCCCCGCATCGGCGCGCACGGCACGCTG
>JANLWD010000315.1:0-5028 GCA_031364345.1 Sphingomonas sp. | reverse complement strand
ATCGACCAGTGGCACGGGTTTATAGATTTTACGCCAAACGGTTTGCCTTGCGAAACAACGTCGCAAGGTTCAGGGCCGCGTGGCGCAGCAGTGACGGTTTGAAGGACCTTTGATCAGATTATGAGTGAAACGGAAAAACCGAAATTGGGCATGCGCGCGCCGCTTGGGATCAAGCGGACTGTCGAGACCGGCAAGGTCAAGCAGAGCTTCAGCCATGGCCGCTCGAATACCGTTGTGGTCGAAGTCAAGAAGCGCCGCATTCTCGGTCGTCCCGGTGACGTCGAAGTCGCGGCCGAACCCGTCGCCGTTGTCGCCGCACCTGTCGTCGCGCCCCCGCCGCCCCCGCCACCACCGCCCGCGGCGCCGCAGTCGACATTGATGTCGCGTCAGGAAATACAGGCCCGATTGCTCCGCGAAGCTGAAGAAGCGCGAATGAATGCGCTCGAAGAATCGCGCCGGCGCGAGGATCGCGCCAAATCCGAAACGACCGAAGACGAAAAGCGTCGTGTCGAGGAAAATCGCAAAGCCGAAGACGCCGCGCGCATTGCAGCGGCCGAAGCGCTTGCCGCACCGGCACCTGCGCCGGTTGTCGAACCCGAAGTCGAGCGTGCTCAGGCGGCGCGTCCCGAAACCAAACATTTTACGCGCCCCGCCGCGATGCCCGAGCGCCGGCCCGAACCCGCGCGCCCCGCACGCGGCAAACTGGGTGGCGACGATCGTCGTCAGTCGGGCAAGCTGACGGTTACGCGCGCGCTCGACGGGAATGAAGAAGGTGCGCGCGCTCGCTCCCTCGCCGCGCTCAAGCGTGCCCGTGAGAAAGAACGTCGTGCGCACGGCAGTGGCCAGGTTCAGGCCAAGCAGATCCGCGACGTCGTCATTCCCGAAACGATTACTGTGGGCGAACTTGCCAACCGCATGGCCGAACGCGGCAGCGACCTCATCAAGGCGCTGTTCAAAATGGGTCAGCCGTCGGCCATGGGCGACACCATCGATCAGGACACGGCCGAACTGCTCGTGGTGGAATTCGGCCATAACGTCACGCGCGTGTCCGACAGCGATGTCGACATCGATGTCGCCGTCGACGTCGATGCCGAAGAAACGCTGAAAGCGCGGCCGCCGGTCGTGACCATCATGGGTCATGTCGACCACGGTAAGACGTCGTTGCTCGATGCGCTTCGCGGGACCGACGTCGTGCGCGGCGAGGCTGGCGGAATCACGCAGCATATCGGCGCGTATCAGGTGGCAATGACGTCGGGCCAGTCGGTCACGTTCCTCGACACGCCGGGCCACGAAGCTTTCATGGACATGCGCAAGCGTGGTGCCAACATCACCGACATCGTCGTGCTCGTGGTTGCGGCTGATGACAGCATCAAGCCGCAGACGGTCGAAGCGATCAATCATACCAAGGCCGCAGGCGTGCCGATGATCGTTGCGATCACCAAAAGCGACAAGCCCGAAGCGAACCCGAAAAAAGTGCGTGAAGCGCTGCTGCAATATGAAGTCATCGTCGAGGAAATGTCAGGCGATGTGCAGGATGTCGAAGTCTCGGCGCTCAAGAAAACCGGGCTCGATACATTGATCGAGAAAATTCAGCTTCAGGCTGAATTGCTCGAACTCAAAGCCAATCCCGACCGCGCGGCCGAAGGCAGCGTGATCGAAGCGAAGCTCGACAAGGGTCGCGGATCGCTTGCCACCGTACTTGTCCGTCGCGGGACCTTGCGTGTCGGCGACATCGTCGTCGTCGGCCAGCAATCGGGCAAAATCCGCGCGATGGTCAATGACAAGGGCCAGCAGATCAAGGAAGCCGGTCCATCGGTCCCCGTCGAAATTCTCGGGCTTTCGGGGGTTCCCTCGGCAGGCGACCCGATGTCGGTCGTTGAAAATGAAGCGCGCGCACGCGAAGTGGCGCTTTACCGCGCCAATCTGGCCACCGAACGGCGGACGGTTTCCGCGCCTGTCGACATGGAAAACCTGTTCGCCAATCTGAGCGCGGTCAAGGCAATCGAATATCCCATCGTCGTCAAAGCCGATGTTCAGGGATCGGTCGAAGCGATCGTCAATGCAGTGAACAAGATTTCGACCGACCTGATCAAGGTTCGCGTGCTTAGCGCGGGTGTCGGCGGAATTACCGAAAGCGACGTGCAACTGGCCGCGGCATCGGGCGCGCCTGTCATCGGTTTCAATGTCCGCCCGAATACCAAAGCGGCGGCGCTGGCCAAGCGTGACCGGGTCGAGTTTCAATATTTCGACGTCATCTATCACCTGACCGACGCTGTACGCGGCGCGATGGCGGGTGAGCTCGGCCCCGAAATGATCGAACATGTCGTCGGCCGTGCCGAGATCAAGGACGTCTTTCCCGCGGGCAAGCATGGCAAGGCCGCAGGGCTTCTCGTCACCGAGGGCGCAATCCGCAAGAACCTCAAAGCGCGCATCACGCGTGCCGACGTCATCATCTATAATGGCCAGATCAATTCGCTGCGCCGGTTCAAGGATGATGTCGCAGAGGTTCGTTCGGGCCTCGAGTGCGGCGTGACGTTCGACGCGACCAACGATATCAAGGCAGGCGACTTCCTCGAAACCTTCGAAGTCGAAGAGCGTGAACGGACGTTATAGGGCTCAGCCAAAGCGCGTGAGTGGATGGTATCTCGCATGAAGGCGGCAACGCCCGAAACGCGCTCTGTCCGCACACTGCGTGTCGGTGAATCGGTGCGGCATGCGCTGTCGGACATCCTGGCGCGTGGGGACGTGCATGACGATGTGCTCGCCAAGCATGTCGTCAGCGTCACCGAAGTGCGCATGTCGCCCGACCTGCGCCACGCGACGGTGTTCGTAAAGCCGTTGCTCGGCGACAACGAAGATGCCGTGATCAAGGCGCTGCGCACCAATACCGCTTATCTGCAAAGTGAAGTCGCGCGGCGGGTGAACAACAAATATGCGGCCAAGCTCAAATTCCTCGCCGACGAGAGTTTTGACGAAGGCAGCCATATCGATGGTTTGTTGCGGGCGCCAAAGGTCGCGCAGGATCTGGACAAGACCGCGGCCTGATGGCCAAGCTCTATTTCTATTATGCCGCGATGAATGCAGGAAAATCGACGACGTTGCTCCAGGCGGCATTCAACTATGCCGAACGCGGCATGGCGACGCAGCTGTTTACGGCCGCTGTCGACGATCGCGCGGGGGCAGGGCGGATCGCGTCGCGCATCGGGCTCGATGCCGCAGCAACGCCGTTCGACCGTTCGACCGATATTCGTGGCTGCGTGGCCGCGGGTGCAAAGCCGCATTGTGTCCTCGTCGACGAAGCGCAGTTCCTGACGCGCGCTCAGGTCGTGCAACTCGCTGCCATTGCCGACGAGGATGGCATTCCCGTGCTGGCATATGGCCTGCGCACCGATTTCAGGGGCGAATTGTTCGAAGGATCGGCAGCGCTGCTCGGGCTGGCCGACAATCTCGTCGAACTGAAAGCGATTTGCGAATGCGGGCGAAAGGCCACGATGAATTTGCGAGTCGATGCATCGGGGCATGCCGTGCGTGACGGTGCGCAGACCGAGATCGGCGGCAACGACCGCTATGTCGCGCTGTGCCGCAAGCATTTCATGGAACGGCAAGCGGCCCGGTAGCAGGGAGCACTACCGGGCCGCCGCGCTCACAATCTCGATTGTTACCAATAAAGATTGCGGATCACGTCGACGACATAGCCGCTGCGCACATCGATCAGCAGGACGTCGTTATAATGGCGAACCCAGCGCTGGTTAAAGCCGGGCCGCGGCAAGCGATAACGGCCATAGTCGTTCAGATAATAGCGCGGGTTGTAATAGCCGACGCCGATGCGCACGCCGGGGCTGAACGAGCGATAGCGGTAATCCGATCGCCACCCGCCGCCACGGTAGAGACCCCGGTTCGCGTCGCGGTAGCCTCGCCAGTCATTGCGGCCCCAGTCGCGCGTGGCTTCGCGATAATCCTGGCGATATTCGCGGCGGGCATCGCGCAGGTCATTGCGTTCGTCACGGATTTCGCGGCGGTCGCCGCTGCGATATGCACGGTCGAGATCGCGACGCTCCTCGCGGATGTCACGGCGATCGCCGCGCAATTCGCGTGCTTCGCCACGATCGATATATTGAGCCTGTGCCGCGACCGGGACCAGCGTGGTCGCCATCAGCCCGGCAGTGATTAGGTTACGCATGTCATACTCCTTCTTGTCTCTTGCGAGGACAAATGGAGCATTAAACAGCGTGCGCTGAACCGAATTCGAACGGCGTTGTCAGCTTAGCGAAAGGACGCGGTCGGCCACATAGGGATTGGTCGCACGTTCATGCGCAAAGGTCGACATGGGGCCGTGACCCGGAACGAAACTGGTCTCGCCGCCCAGCGGCCACAGGCGCGTGACGATGGCATCGAGCAAGTCCTGACGATTGCCCATCGGAAAATCGGTACGCCCGATCGAGCCCTGGAACAGGACATCGCCGACCATTGCCACGTTCGACGGCGCATGGTGAAAAACGACATGGCCCGGCGTGTGACCCGGACAATGATAGACGTCGAGAATCAGATTGCCGACCATGACCTGTTCGCCATTTTCGAGCCAGCGATCGGGCTCGAAGACCTTGCCGTTGACGCCGTAGCTGCGCCCGTCATCCTCGAGGCGGTCGATCCAGAAGCGGTCGGCTTCGTGCGGCCCCTCGATCGGCACGCCCAGTTCGGTCGCCAGCGTTCCCGCTTCGCCGCAATGGTCGATGTGTCCGTGCGTGATCAGGATTTTTTCGATCGTGACGCCGTTTTGCGATGCGGCCGCTTTGAGCCTTGGCAAGTCACCACCCGGATCGACGAATGCCCCGCGCATCGTCGCGGTGCACCAGAACAGCGTGCAATTCTGTTGAAGCGGCGTCACCGGAATGATGGTGGCGCGCAAGGGAGCAGGATCGGTCATTTGCCGTCGACCGTTGCCATCGATGGCGCAATCGACTTCATCGATGCCGCTGTTGCTTCGGCCCCGCGCATCACGCGCAGGATATTGCCGCCGGCCAGCTTGGC
>JANLWD010000308.1:0-7163 GCA_031364345.1 Sphingomonas sp. | reverse complement strand
ACCGCAAAAGCGCAACGGGTCCGGATTTTGGAATAGCCCCGTCAATCGTCACTGCGACCAGAGCACCTGCGATAGTGACATAAGCATAACGACCGTCGATCACGAAATCCTGTGCATCGACGTCATCGATATGCGCGATGCTCGACGTTCGGATGGCGCGTTGAACGCGGTCGAGCCCTTCGAATAACAGGATCGACTCGGCCCGAGCGGCCACCGTTTCAGCATCGGCCAGGCTGCTGTGCCGTCGCTCCATTTCTATTCCGGCACGTGCGGCAATCCCGGCCGGATCGATGACCAAAACAGGAACGCCATCGTCAGGAAGCGACTGACCGGCATATGTGCCGATCGCCGCGACGTGTGGCGCGGTCGGTCGCACGACCAGTTCTTCATGATCGCGAACTGACCCGACCCCTAACGCAAACCGGTTGCCGCCCGGCGGATCGACGATCACCAAATGTGACAATGGTTCCTCGCGAAACCCAAGAATGGCTGCAAGTGACACGATTGATAACATCCGGCCGCGGATGATGGCGATCTGACTGCCGCCGATGGCTTCGACCCGCACGGCTGCGGATCGGACCGAAACGATTTCATGGATTGCGGCTCGCGGAACCGCGAAATTCTGTCCGCCTGATTCAATGAGGAGGGCATTCATAATACTTAAAGTCAGCGGCGCTCTCAGCGTGATGCTCAACCCGAGACCGGGACGATTTTCGATCCCGATTGCACCACCCAGACGCTCGACGTTGGCGCGCACGACATCCATGCCAACACCGCGACCTGATATTTCTGTCACTGTGTGCGCTGTCGACAGGCCTGGTGCAAAAATTAGGTTTACAGCAGCTTCCGCCGATAACGCCGCAGCTTTTGCCGGCGCAACGATATTCGAAGCGATCGCTTTTTGGATTAATCGATCGACATCGATCCCGCGCCCGTCATCGGCAATCGTGATCGAAACCTGATTGCCCGATTGCTGCGCCGTAACGGTCAGGATGCCGCCCGGCCTCTTTCCGACGCGAACGCGTTCATCGGCGGTTTCGATACCATGGTCGATTGCGTTCCGGACAATATGAGTAAGGGGGTCGCGGATGGCTTGGATCATTTCGCGATCGATTTCGACATCACTGCCTTCGATCCGCAACTGAACCGACTTTCCCACTGCAGTCGCGGTATCGCGCACCAGCCTCGGGAGCAGCGCGAACAAGCGTTCGATCGGCTGCATGCGGGTTCGCGCAATCGTTTCGCGAACATCGCCAATCGCTGACGACACGCGGTCGAATGCGGCGATCAATTCGACATCGGTATCGCGGTCGCGAAGGCGGCGGGCAAGATCGTTTCGAGCAAGCACCAGATCGGAGACTTGCGTCATCGCACTGTCGAGCACGTCGACCGAAACGCGAACATTACGTGATTCAACGGTCGGCGCGCGCTCGACGGGCGATATGATTGCATCGATCGTTGTCGTCGCAGCGATCAAAGCGGCGTCACTATCGGCATCCGGCACCGTTGCTTTCGTTTCGAGCGCATCACTGAGCACGGCAATCCGGTCGATGATCGCCAGCATTGCTCCAACCAGCCCCGCATCGGTTGATCGTCGACCATCGCGGACGTCAGCCAAAACTGTTTCGGCTGCGTGTGCCAGCGCACCGATACGCGGAAGATCAAGAAAGCCGCAGCTTCCTTTTACGGTGTGAACAAAGCGAAAAATCGCGTCGAAATGTGCTTTGTCATGCGGGTCATTTTCCCAGTGAAGCAAGGCATCACCGATCGCGTCGAGCGTCTCGCGCGTTTCTGCGACAAATTCACTGATCAGATCGTCCATGCGCCGCTCCCGGTCGGAGACATGGCGCGACAGTGGTTAAGAACGCGTTAGGCTCGTTTAAGCGTTGCGCCGAAGAGCAGGACGTTTGGATCAGGTTCGAGCACTTGCGAATGGCCCCCGCTATCGACAGCAAGCAAATGCACAAGCCACGCGGCGGCCGCGCGCGGTGTCAGACTGTCTTCAGCCGCCTCGCCGTTGAGCGCCGTTCGGAGTTCGGCATCGAGAACAAGGCGCGTTCCTTCGGCGCGGACGACAATTTCGGTCGTGCCGTCCTTTACCTCTGCGCCGATATCGATCCTGCCACCACGGATCAGCGAGTCGCCCGCCATCAGCACGAGATTGAGCAGCACCTTGATTGCCGTTTTCGAAAGCGTTGCCGCTTCGACCAGCCAACCGATTTCGATGCGGGCATTGTCGCCGAGTAGCCCTTCGATCGCTGCTTTGGCTTCACGAGCATCGACGACGTCGCCGAAACCACCTGCTGCACCGAATGCCAGCCTGAAAAATTTCAGCTTATTCGCCGATGCCTTGGCGCTTTCGGCGAGCAGCGACAGGCATTGTGCACGCATGTCGGGATCGGTCTCGTCGGCAAGCAATTCGAGCCCGTTATTCATTGCGCCGACTGGGCTCAGCAAATCATGACAGAGCCGTGAGCAAAGCAAGCTGGCAAAATCGACCGCGTTAACCGTCATCGCAAAATCCTGTGTCCCTGCCCTTTGGCGAACGACGATCAAGGGGTCAATGATCGCAACGCCTTAACGAACTTCATGCTCATCCATCTTTCTTATTGCGACTGCATCGCATTAGTGGTTAAGTCTCAATGAGGAGAATATCCATGACGAAATTATCTGCTCTCGATGCGTTGATCCCTCATGCCGCTCCGACTGAGCCAGTCGCACGAACGCTTCTGGTTGCAATCCGTCGACTGGCCACTGGCGGTTTGAACGACGCGCACGCAAGCAACCTCCTGATCAGCAATTTCGGCATGCATTATCGACGGCCGCTTCTGTTCCTTCGGATTTTCCTCGAGGAAATCGCGCGCATCTCGCAACGTCAGATTGCGATAGCGCCATGCTGTTGCCCGCGAATGACTGCCGGCGAAGTCGCGTTTCTTGACATAGTTGCGCGGGCACGCGACGAACCCGCCAGCGCACGCGCCACGATCAGTCGCATAGCCGGCACACTCGATTGTCTTCCCGCGATTTCGGTGGCGCAGGCACTTGCCGATGCTCTCGACGATATCGGTCATCCGCTGATCGTCTCGAATATCGACCAACGCTGAGTATAAGCAGATGTGACATTTCGGCAGTGCGTTGTTACTGCGCGCCCGATGTCTGATCCTTTTCCTGTTCCCGACACGATTGATGCTGTCCGCGCCGACATCTGGTCACGCTGGACGCGCGGATCGGCCGATCGTCGCTCTGCATTTCACACACCCGCTGTGGGATCGGTCAATGAGTGCGGCGCTCCCGATCAGCGAATCATGGTCCTGCGCAAAGTTGATGCGGCCGCCGGAGTATTGCGCTTTCATACCGATGTCCGTTCGGCAAAAGCACGTCAGATCGATGTCGCACCATCGGTGAATATTCTGGGGTATGATGCCGGTGCCAAGATCCAGCTGCGCGCATGCGGTATCGCGACCGTCGTCCGGACTGGTCCCGTCGCGGATGCCGCTTGGGCCGCAACCTCGACAAGCGGGCGGCGAAGCTATCTTACGATCGACGCGCCGGGCAGCGTCAGCGAAGTCGCCACATCGGGGTTACCCGAAACGATGAATGGATCAGCGCCGACGATCGGCGAAAGCGAAGTCGGCCGCGCAAATTTCGCAATCGTCGTGGTGGTTCTCGATCGGCTTGAATGGCTGCATCTTGCCGCATCGGGCCACCGTCGCGCGGCGTTCACGCGTGTCGGTGAAGCGTGGACCGGTACTTGGCTGGTACCATGACACAAGTCACTGTGTGGTATGATGGCGCGTGCCCTTTATGTATCCGCGAAATTGCGATGATGCGTCGTCTCGACAAATCGCGGGCAATCGATTTCGTTGACGTTGCGCCTGTTGGGGCAACATGCCCAGTCGACCAGGCACTCCTGCTGAAACGTTTCCATGCACAGGAAGCCGGCCGCCCCATCGTGAGCGGCGCCGCTGCGTTTGCCGCGATGTGGCGCGCTATTCCTGTTTTGCGGCCACTGGGGTTACTTGCGCGCAACCGGCTGGTGCTGGCGGTGCTTGAACGCGCGTATGAGGCATTTCTCAAAATCAGGCCGCGCCTGCAACGCCTCGCCGCACGCTAAGTATTTACCTTGGCGATTTGCCCGTCATCCGTCGTGCCTGGCTGGCGCACCGATTGCACCACATAGCCCTTTCGCCAGAGCGTCCAAAGCAAGAGCATTCCGGGAACGGCGGCAATAACGGTAAAGCCCCAAAAACCGACCCAGCCAAGTTCCTTTGCCACGACCCCGGACGGTGTCGACAGCCATGTCCGCCCGACGGCTGCGAACGAGGATAACAGCGCGAATTGCGTTGCCGTGTAAGCGAGGCTGGATAATCCCGAGAGATAAGTCGTGAAAACCGTCAACCCGATACCGCTCGTCAGATTCTCGGTCACGATTGCTGCGACGAGCATCCAGTAATTGTTGCCGGTCGCTGCCAGGATCATGAACATGACATTCGAAAACATCATCATCGCTCCCGAAATCAACAAAGCACGGCCCATGCCGAGCAACAGTATGAACGGCGCCCCCAGTGCCGACCCGATAATAAGCGCCGCAAATCCCCATGCCTTGTTCGCCGAAATATAATCGAGGTCGGAAAACCCGAGCTGCACGATCATCGGGCTCAGCATCACCTGTCCCATCGCGTCACCGATCTTGTAAACCAGCACGAAGCCAAGGATCAGGACGGCACCATTGCGCGTCAGAAATTCGCGGAACGGATTGACGATCGTCTCCACGATCCATTGCCCTGCGGACATACCCCGACTTTCGGCATAGCGATCGATATATTGGCCCGGCCCGACCCACAGCGCGCCGATGACCGCGGGAACGATGCAAAATCCTGTGAGCCCGTAAGCAGTCGCCCAGCCGAGCCCCAACCCCTCGGTCGATGCGAGATAGATCGTTCCCGCGCCAGCGATAAGATTGCCTGTGCGATAACCGAACTGGTTGGCGGCAGTCCCGTGCGAAAGCTCGTCATCGCCCAATATCTCGATGCGATAGGCGTCGATGACGATATCCTGCGTCGCCGATAAAAAGGCGACGATGATTGCCCACGCTGCAAACGCGCCGATATGCCTTGCAGGATCACTCGCGCCCAATTGCCATACCGCAGCAAACAGCAGACCTTGCACGACAAACAGCCAGCTGCGGCGCTGGCCGAGCAGCGGCGTCAACACGGGTATCGGCAATTTATCGACGAGCGGGGCCCACAAGAATTTAAGAGTATAAGGTGTGCCGAGCGCGACTGCGAAACCGATCGTTGCAGTATCGACGCCGACCTTGCTCAGCCAGAACGTCATCGTCGCGATCAGCAACGTCAGCGGAAATCCGCTGGAAATCCCCAGAAGAAATGCAACAACCGGGTTCTTGCGCAAATAAGGCCTAAATGCGGGTACCGTTGTCGCAACGATAACAAGTCCGATCAGAACGCCTGCAAAAATCAGGAACCGTATCCAATCGATCGACATCGGCGAGCTTTCCCTTTGGTTTCTCCGGACCGTAACGCCGCGCGCCGCAAATAAAAGCCCTTGGCGTGGACCGCAGCGCCAATGAAAGATCATCTGGCTCTTTCACGACTTGGTCAGTGCGCGTAACGGACAGGTATGATCACAGCCGACAAAACTGTTCCAAGAGAAGGCGATCGCATTGCCAAACTTCTCGCACGTGCCGGCGTGGCGAGCCGTCGCGAGATCGAGCGCATGATCGAGGACCGCCGGATCGCGCTGAATGGGGTTACGCTTGATACGCCGGCGACCGTCCTGAAATCGCTAAAGGGGATTACCGTCGACGGAAAACCCGTCGCCCCGCCCGAGACTGCGCGGCTCTTCCGTTATAACAAGCCGACCGGACTCCTCGTCGCCGAGCGCGATTTTACCGGGCGGCCGACGATTTACGACAAGTTACCCAAAGAACTTCCCCGCGTCGTGCCGGTCGGACGTCTCGATCTCAACACCGAAGGGCTTTTGCTGCTGACGAATGACGGCGAATTGAAACGGCTGCTCGAACTGCCGTCGACCGGCATCCCACGAACCTATCGCGCGCGGACTTATGGTCCGGTCAGCCAGGCGCAACTCGAAGATTTGATCGAAGGCGTCGAAGTCGAAGGCGTTCGTTATGGCAGCATCAACGCCAATCTCGAGCGGCGCACGGGTACGAACCAATGGATTGAAATGACACTTACCGAAGGCAAGAACCGCGAGGTTCGCCGCGTGCTCGAACATCTGGGACTACAGGTCAGCCGCCTGATCCGTACCGCTTATGGCCCCTTCCCGCTTGCCGACATGCCGACGGGCGCGGTCGATGAAATCAAGCAGAATATCGTTGTCGAATTCATGAGAAACATGAAGGGATCGAAGACAGTCGCGTTCGACGGCGGTTCGACGCAACCTGTCGGTCGCGAAAAACGGCGCAGCGACGCTCCGCGCGAGCGCAGTGCGCCTGCCAGAAGCGCGCCGGCCGGACCACGAACACCCAAATCTGCCGAACCGCCATTATCGCCCCGTCGCGCTCGCGCGGCGAACTTTGCGCCCAAGCTTGAACGCGAAGCCATCGAAAAAGCGGCAGGAACGCCCGCAAAACGCAAGCACTGGTATGACGGACCGAAAAAGCCGACGCAGCCCGGAACCACTCCACGCCGCAAACGTCCGAAATAATGCGAGTCATCGCTGGGCAATATCGCGGACGCCCGCTGGTCGCGCCGAAAGGCGACACGACGCGCCCGACTGCTGACCGTACGCGTGAAGCGCTGTTTTCGATGCTGACGAGCCGCCTTGGGAGCTTTGAGGGGTTACGCGTGCTCGATCTGTTCGCAGGGTCGGGTGCGCTCGGTCTCGAGGCACTGTCGCGAGGCGCTGCGACCTGCACATTCGTCGAACAGGATGGCGCGGCGCTCGATGCGCTCCGTACCAATATCGCAAAGCTTGGGATCACCGGGGCGGACGTGCGTGCTCAATCGGTGATGGCGCTCGGCCCCGCGCCAGCGCCGTATGACCTGATCCTGCTCGATCCGCCCTATGAAAGTGGTGCAGGCGTCGTGGCACTGGAACGCCTCCTCCGGCTCGGGTGGATTGCCCCCGGCGCACTGGCAAGTGTCGAGACCACTAAAAAAGAAACCGTAGCGATCGAG
>JANLWD010000296.1:0-3331 GCA_031364345.1 Sphingomonas sp. | reverse complement strand
AGTAAGGCAGCAGGCGGCAAGGCGTTGTCGATCGGATGCACTGACCCCGTGAGCCCGAATCGCGAAAGTAACGCAGCACCTTTCAGAGGATTGCGCGCAAGCAGCGTCACGGGACCGACATTGGCTTTCGACAACGCGAATAAAACAGCGTGCGCCGCACCACCAGTACCGACAACAATAACCGGCATGGCATCAAGATCATAATCAGCGATCGGCGCGAAAAACCCGGCAGCATCCGTATTCGTGCCAATCAGGCGACCATCGGCATCGCGAATAACGGTGTTGATCGCACCGATGCTGGTGCGCACGCCGCCCGGATCAGCAACATGATCGAGCCCTGCAATTTTATGCGGGACAGTGATATTGCATCCGCGCCAGTCAGGGTCATCACGCCGCTTCGCAAAATAGGCTGGCAAGGCATCGGCAGCGACATGATGCGTGCGGTAATCACCTTCGAGCCCGCATTTGTCGAGCCAGAATTTGTGAATGAGCGGCGACTTGGAATGCGCGATGGGATCACCGATCACTTCGGCATAAGCCGTCATGACGCCATGATTCCGCGCAGGCGGAGCCAGGCGAGCAATGGCAGGAGCGGCAAGCCGAGGATCGTAAAATGGCTCCCATCGATTGCTGAAAATAACTGCGACCCCGCGGCTTCGATACGATATCCACCGACACAACCTGCCGCCATCGCGCCTTCAGTGGTTACATAATCGGCAATGAAAGCATCGGATAATGATCGCATCGTCAGTTTGACACGATCGACGTGGCGCCAGACCGGCGTGCCGTTTTCGACCGCAACGACTGCACTGTATAATTTATGTGTCCGGCCCGATAGCAAGCGAAGCTGCGCCGCAAGATTTGTCCCCGGCTTATCGAGCATGGTCCCGTCATCGAGCATCAGCGTCTGATCGCAACCGAGCACAAGGTCCCCCGGTCGAGACGCTGCCACACGTATTGCCTTGAGTTCCGCCAACGCGTCGGCAAGGTCGCGCGCGTTCAGCCCGCGCGCGCGCAACGATGCTTTTGCCGCATCTTCGTCAACGCGCGGTGCAATTGCTTCGAAGGGAGCACCTGCTGCGGCCAGCATTGCGCAGCGCGTGACGCTCGTTGATGCCAGGATCAGCGGCACTGGTCACGCCGGTCGTGGACGAAACCGATAATCGCAGCGGCTGCTTCCTCGATCGATCGGCGCGTCATATCGATGACCGGCCAGTCGTTATCGGCGAACATGCGCCGCGCAAAAGCAACTTCGCGTGCGACTGCATCGGGATCGACATAGTCGGTTTCGGGCGCCTGATTCAGCGACAACAGCCTGTTTCGCCGGACCTGGATCAATCGTTCGGCACTGGTAATCAGCCCGACGACGAGCGGATGTTTGAGCGAGTAAAGGCTCGGCGGCGGCGGCGATTCGATTACGATCGGAATGTTTGCGGTTTTGTAACCGCGATTGGCCAAATAGATCGACGTCGGCGTTTTCGACGTACGCGATACGCCAGCGAGCACGATGTCGGCCTCTTCCCAATTTTCGGCGGCAATGCCGTCATCATGCGCAATCGTAAATTGTATCGCTTCGACACGAGCAAAATAGGCGTCGTCGAGAACATGCTGTCGGCCTGGTCGCGCCTGGGCCGTTTGCCCCAGAAATCCCGACAGCGCATGGTTGACTGCGTCGAGTGGCGCGATCGCAGGAATGCCCAGCGCACGGCAGGCTGCTTCAAGCCGCTTGCGCGTATCGACATTAACCAGCGTGAACAATACCAACCCCGGATTCTGGCCGATTTCAGTCAAAATTCGATCGAGATGTCCTTCGCCGCGCACCATCGGCCAGAAGTGCTTCATCGTTTCGACGCCATCATATTGCGCCAGTGCCGCTTTCGCCATCATGTCGAGCGTTTCACCAGTCGAATCCGACAACAGGTGCAAATGCATTTTGGTCATGATGGTCCTGTGCATAAGCTGGGGGAGATTTGCCAGGCGAATCGCGCGGAGCAATCTGTCAGCAATTTATATGCCCGCCGATCGTTTTTTCGCGCCCAGAGTTATCCTCATCCGATCTGTGTTCGCCAGACGCTGTGGATAATGGGTATGGGTCATTCGAATCGCTCGATTTGCAACGATGTGCGCCGGTCAAGCTGTTGGCAATTTCGCGCAGGCCCGATAAGCCCCGGACTTTGTCGCACTACATCTTTCAACAGACTCTTTCTTAAATTTCTTAAAGGATAAGAATTGACCAAGCCTTTGCTCGCCGTGCTTCAAGGAACCCGGCGTGAGCGCCCGCCGGTTTGGTTCATGCGTCAGGCCGGACGTTATCTTGCCGAATACCGTGAACTGCGCGCACAAAAAGGCGGATTTCTCGAACTTGTCCATGACAGCGATGCCGCCGCCGAAGTGACGTTGCAACCGATCCGTCGTTTTGGTTTTGACGGCGCCATTTTGTTTTCGGACATTCTCGTCATCCCACATGCTCTGGGACAGGACTTGTGGTTCGAAGAAGGTGAAGGACCACGCCTTGCACCCAAGCTCGTCGATCACGCACTGGCGGCACTTACCGCTGCCCCTGAACGGCTGAGTGCAATCTACCAGACTGTCGCAAAAGTCAGCGCCGCGATGCCAGCTGAGACGACATTGCTCGGCTTTGCTGGCAGTCCCTGGACAGTCGCGACCTATATGATCGCGGGACAAGGGAGCAAGGAACAGGCCGAGGCTCGTCGTTACGCTTATCGCGATCCGGCTGCCTTTGCTGCCATCATTGATGCAATTGTAGCGATGACGGTCGATTATCTGTCGGGGCAAATCAATGCCGGCGCCGATGCCGTGCAACTGTTCGACAGCTGGGCAGGCAGCCTCAGCCCGGCGCAATTCGATGATTGGGTCATCGCACCCACCGTCCGCATCGTCACCGAATTGCGCGCGCGTCATCCGGGCACGCCGATCATCGGCTTTCCCAAGGGTGCAGGAGGAAAGCTAATCGCTTATGCAAAGGCGACCGGCGTCGATGCGCTGGGGATTGATGAAACGGTCGATCCGGTATGGGCGTCGACTTATTTGCCTGATGGATTGCCTGTACAGGGCAATCTTGATCCGCTTGCGCTCATTGCTGGTGGTACAACGCTGACAACGGCCATCACGCATATTCTCGATGCATTTGCGAACCGGCCGCATATCTTCAATCTCGGCCATGGCATATTGCCTGATACGCCGATTTCGCATGTCGAATTGGCGTTGCGGCAAGTTCGGGGGCACTGATGATGGGGATGGGTTTTCTTGGTGCTGCTTATTTATGGGTTCAATCGGCGCATGTGATTTTCGTGATTTTCTGGATGGCGGG
>JANLWD010000233.1:0-17399 GCA_031364345.1 Sphingomonas sp. | reverse complement strand
CGTTTGCCGCCGGATTGCAGCTTTACTGGATGACCACCAATCTGCTGACGATCGCACAGCAAAAACTGCTCTATGCCCGCCATCCCGTGCTGAAACAGGCAGTCGTGAAATAGTGGACGATGCCCTCATCGAAACGGCTCGCAAGCTTTTTTCAGGTCCGGTCAACTTCCTGAAATCGGCGCCGACGCTTGAATTTCTGCCCGATCCCGAATTCCCCGAAGTCGCTTTTGCCGGCCGCTCGAATGTGGGCAAGTCCTCGCTGCTCAACGCACTGACCAATCGCAATTCGCTCGCGCGGACGTCGAACACGCCGGGGCGGACGCAGGAGCTGAATTTCTTCGATGTCGGCGATCCCCCTGCCCTGCGGCTTGTCGACATGCCCGGTTACGGTTTTGCCGAAGCGCCCAAGGACATGGTCAAGCGCTGGCGTTTCCTGATCAATGATTATCTGCGCGGACGGCAAGTGCTCGGCCGCGCTTTCGTTCTGATCGACAGCCGCCACGGCATCAAGGCCGTCGATGACGACATCATGGACATGCTCGACAAGGCCGCCGTCAGCTATCACCTCGTCCTCACCAAGGGTGACAAGATCAAGGCAACCGAGCTCGAAGCGGTGACGCAGCGCACCACTGATCAGGCGCGCAAACGCCCCGCCGCGCATCCGACGATCTTCGTCACGTCGAGCGAAAAGATGATGGGCATTGCGGAATTGCGCGCTGCAGTCTTAGATGCGGTTCGCTGAGTATTCTGTGCCGTCTTTGCGGGTATAGCGCCCGTCATCCGTGAACAGCATGTCGATATCCGAGTAACCGCCGCCTGTCCGCACGCCACCGCCAATCGCTATAAACGCGCAATCAGTCTGGCTCCGATTGACCAGATGATGGCCGTCGGTGCTGCCCTTCGCCCATGCCGCAACATCGCCAGGCTGCAACGCCGTCTCGCCATCATCCTCGACCAGCACCGCTTCGCCCGAGACCATGATGACCATTTCATCCTCGCCATTGTGCCAGTGGCGCTGCGATGACCATGCGCCGGGTTTCAGCACAACATGGCTCGCCCCAAAGTCGGTCAGTCCACTGGCGGGAGCGAGCCGACGATACCACCGCCCCTGCACTTCGGCATCAAACGGCGGCGGATACCCCGTGGAATTTGTCTGCGGGATGGCATCGAGCGAGATTTTGGGCATAGGGGATTTATGATCGACGCCATCACGCTCGCCAAGTTGCTTATCGCCGCGCCCAGCATCACACCCGCGACTGGCGCGGTGTTTGATGTGCTCGCGGCCGCGCTGATCGCCCAGGGCTTCGATGTCGAACGCTTTGTCGCCGGCGAGCAGCCCGATGGGCCCGTCGAGAACCTGCTCGCAACACGGGGGCACGATACCGGCCCGCACTTCGCTTTTGCCGGGCATCTCGACGTCGTGCCGCCGGGCAAGGGATGGGTGTCCGATCCGTTCATACCCGACGTGCGCGGTAACCTGCTTCATGGCCGCGGCGCGGTTGATATGAAAAGCGCGATCGCTGCCTTCGTTGCCGCCGCCGACCGGCATCGGGATCACGACGGCCGCATCACGCTCATCATCACGGGCGACGAGGAAGGCCCGGCCACTTACGGCACCGTGGCGATCATCGAACGCATGAAAGCGCGCGACCTTATCCCCGACATGTGCCTTGTCGGCGAACCGACGTCATCAGCGCGGCTAGGTGACACGATTAAGATCGGTCGCCGCGGTTCGGTCAACATCTGGATCGATGTCGCGGGCACGCAGGGTCATGTCGCCTATCCGCAGCTTGCCGACAATCCAATCACGCCGCTGGTGCGCATCCTGACTGCGATCGAGGCAATCCATCTCGACGATGGCACCGACTGGTTCCAGCCTTCGAACATCGAAATCACCAGCATCGACGTCGGCAACCCGGCAACTAACGTGATTCCCGCCGCCGCTCGCGCCCGGCTCAGCATCCGCTTCAACGATCTGCAAAAGGGGCAGGCGCTCGTCGACCGGATTACCGCAATCGCTCGCGGCGAAAGCAACCGTGCGACCATCACCGCACGCATTTCGGGCGAGGCATTCCTGACGCTACCCGGGCCCTTCAGCACGCTGATCGCGGACGCCGTTACGCAGGTGACGGGCATCACGCCAACGCTGTCGACCACGGGGGGGACATCGGACGCGCGGTTTATCGTCGCATTATGTCCGGTCGCGGAATTCGGCCTGTGTAATGCGACGATGCATAAACTCGACGAAGCCGTGGCGCTTGCCGATATCGATGCGCTGACTGAAATCTATGCGCGCATCCTTGCGCGGGTTTTCGTCCATTCGACATAATCCGCTTCGGTCATCGGCGTTGCGATCGCAAATCCCTGAATCGCGTCGCAACCCATGACGCGCAGGACGTCGATCTGAGCTTCCTGTTCGACACCCTCGGCAACTGCGGCACAGCCAAGACCGTGAATGAGGCCGATGACCGCCTGCACAATCTCGCGGGCTTCTTTGCTCGTCGCGATATCGACAATCAAACTGCGGTCGAGCTTGATCCGGTCAACGGGCATCTGGCGCAGCTGCGCAAGGTTTGAGTAGCCCGCGCCAAAATCATCGATGGCAACGGTCGCACCCAGCACACGCAAGGCCGCAAGCTCGCGCATAACCGCCTCGCCGCATTCCATCGCCACGGTCTCGCTGATCTCGACTTCGAGCATGGAAATTGGCGCGCTGTTCCGTGCCAACGCCGCGCGCAGTTTCGGAAAAAAGTCGGCCCGCGCAATGTGACGCGGGCTGAGGTTGATCGATAGCCGGTGCGTCAGGCCGAATGCCGGCCAGCGTGCCAGCATTTTCGCGGCCGCATCGATGCCCCAGTCGCCCAGTTCATAGATCAGCCCACTTTCCTCGGCCGCTGCAATGAACGTGCCCGGCAATCGCAAACCGTCGACCGGATGGTTCCACCGCAACAGCGCTTCGGCTGCGACAACCTCACCGCTGTCGATCAGGATTTGCGGCTGAAGCACATAAGTCAGTTCGTCGCGTTCAACAGCGGCACGCAGATCGATTTCAAGCCGCGACCGATCGGCGACCTTTTCGGCCAGTGCATCGGTATAAAACTGGAACTGCGCACGGCCCATGTCCTTGGCGTGATACATCGCGACATCGGCGGCGCGCATCAGCGTGGTCAGCGACTGACCATGATCGGGGCGCAAGGCCACACCGAGCGACGCGCCGACTTCGACATGATGTCCGGCAAGGTCGAACGGCTCCATCAGTGCGGCGAGCAGCCCACGCGCGATCCGCGCCACATTGGCGACATTTTCGATTTGTGGGAAAAAAATCGTAAACTCGTCACCGGCGAGCCGTCCGACAATCGCATCCATCGCACCATCGCCACGACGCGCGACTTCGGCCCGAGTCACTGTCCGCAGGCGGTTGGCAACCATCGCCAGCAACTGGTCGCCATGTGCATGGCCCAGCGTGTCGTTGACTGCCTTGAATTGATCGAGATCGATGAAAATCAGTGCCGACGTTGTGCCATCGGGAAGGACGCGGATGACACGTTCCACATCGCGGCGAAAACTCGTGCGATTGGGCAGCGACGTTACCGGATCGAACATCGCCAGCGCGTGGACGCTTTCGAGGTTGGCACGAACCTGGTGAAACAGCCCGTCGATGGCGTGTGACAATTCGGGAAGCTGCTCGCCGACCGAATGCGGCGTCGGTGTCGACAAATCGCCTTGTGCAGCAGACACGAGCCGTGCGGTTGCGGCATCGACCGAATCGGCAACCGTCGACAGCGCACGCTCGCCAGCCGCCCATGCCATGACACCGCAAATCATCGCGACAATAACGGCACGGATAATCACTGCGGTATCGTGGCCGCCATTGACGCCCGCGAGTACCGCAAGGATGAACGCAACGGCGCCGATGCAAAACGCAAACGACACCGCGCGTGATTTGAGTGAAAACTCTTCCATCCGTCTCCGGCAATCATGTCCCGATGCGCTTGCTGTCCAGGCAGGCGCACTCCCCGATGACCGACGTGACAGAGCGGCGTTAAGATTGTGTTGCGCGCGGTTCAGCGATTGCGACGAAGCACGATATAAAGCGCACCTGCGCCGCCATGACGTGGATGCGCATTGCGGATCGCCGCAATCGCCGCGGCATGCCGTGATGCCGCTAGCCAGTCGCCGACCGATTCACGAATGATCCCGCGCAACGGACGATCGACGCGGCTGCTTCCCATTGGCGGCGGTCGTCCGGTCACGAGCAGCACCACGCGAAGTCCGTCGCGGATCGCGTCGTCAAGGCCGCGGTCGAGCCGGTGATGCGCCGCCGCCAGATTATAGCCATGAAGATCGATCATCAGGTCGGGTATCAGGCGGCCTGCCCCGATTTTCTTGTCCCAGTTCGCGTCGAGCGTATTCTGAACCTGCTTTGGCTGGGCGTGATTTTGCACGACATGCTTTGAAGGCGGGCGATTGACCGCTCGTATGGTTGCTACCGGGAGTAACACGCCGGGTTCCTGTGCCGATATGCTTGCTTTGCCGATCGGCGTTTTATCGCTGGCGGTCGCGACTGCCGGTCGCATGGCGCGCACCGACCCGGCCACGCGCCGCCACAAATCGGCTTCCTCGGGACTAAGGCGTCGGCCTGCCACGTGCTGCCCCCAAGCGCGCGAGCGTTCCCTTCGGCACCAGCACATACGCCGTGCCGCGCGCCGACATGCCGCCTGCGATCCGTGCCGCTTCGTCGCCTGCGCCCCAGAATGTGTCGAAGCGATTGGCGCCCTTAATTGCCCCGCCGGTATCCTGCGCCACCCATAGCCCGCTGGCGTCGGCGCGGTCCATTGACAGGAACACCGGCGCGCCGAGCGGCACGAACATCGGATCGGTCGCGACGCTGGCTTGTCGGCGTACGGCCACACCCAGCGATCCGAGCGGCCCGTCCCCGCTAAGCTCGCTAAAAAACACGAAGCTTTTATTTTCTCGCATGATCGCGCGGCCCTGATCGGGATTGGCTCTCAGATATGCGACGACACCCTGCATCGTATACTGACCTGGCTGCAACAGCGCGCGTTCTCGCATATAGGCGCCAATGCTGACGTAAGTCCGCCCGTTCTGGCCCGCATAGCTAAGCCGGATCACGCTTCCGTCGGGCAGCTTCAACCGTCCCGATCCCTGAACCTGAAGCATGAAAAACTCGATCGGGTCAGCGGCATAGGCAAGCTCCAGCCCGCGGCCTGAAAGCGCGCCGTCCTCGATCGCGCCGCGGTCGGCATAGGGAACCAACGTGCCATTCACGATCTGCCCACTCAGCCGTTTTCCCTTCAGGCCATCGTTGAACTGGCCAAGATCGATTTCGACAAGATCGGGTGGCCGGCGATAAATCGGCGTTGCATAAACGCTCGACCGTGTCCGCGAACCGGCAATCTCGGGCTCATAATATCCGGTCGCAAACGCCGTTCCCGCGCCGACTTGAACGCTTTCCATCTGCTCGGTGAAAAACGCTTTCGCATCGGCAAGATTCCATGTCGACGCCACCGCGCACACACGCTGCCAATCTTCGGTGCGGGTCAGCCCCGACAAGTCGTTCCGCCGCGAAACTGCTGGACAGCTGGCCCGAAAAGCTGTGAGCGCACGCTGAGCGCCTTCCGCATCGAAGGGCAATGTCGCGATATCAGGACCAGCAGCAAATCCGGTCGCCAAAGCCGTTGCACCCAAAGCCACGGCACCTGCGGTCGCGCTCGGCACGACGGGTTTCGCTATCTCAGGCTTGGCAACAGCCGACGGTGCTGTTTGCCGCGGCGTGCGAACGCCGGGACCGTCAGGCGTCGGGGAAGCCCCTGCGCCCTTCGGAACAATGCCGCCCGCGCATGCCGATGCGGCAAGTGCCGCCGCAACAACCACTGCCGACCGCATCACGCCGATTCGTCGGTGTCGACCAAAATCCAGTTGGGGTCGTCGGACCGCAGCGTGCGACTGAAAGTCCACACGTCATGCGTCGGCACGGCGTCGCTCATCGATCCGGCAATCACGGTGCCGTCGACGTCGCGCGTCACGGCGGCGATATCGGCGTCAAAACGCACGGTCAGCATCGCGACTTTATTTTCGACCGAGGCCGCCGAAATCGTCGCATTTTCAATCGCCATCAGGCGATTGTCGAGGACATGACCGGCCGTTTCCCGCTCGGCGATCGACGCCACAAACGCTGCACGCACATCCTCATCGACATAAGGTGCCAGTGCTTCTTCGTCGCCGCGCCAATAGGCTTCCAGAATCATACGATAGGCAGCTTTTGCGCCATCGAGGAAGCGGGCAACGTCGAAACTGCTGTCCGCGCTGACAATAGCCTTGATTCCGGCCGCTGCTGCAGGTTCGAAAACCGTGTCCGAAGCCGGGCTGCCCGGCGCGCGCTGATCGTCGAGTGCGACCGGTGCCCCGGACACGGGCGAGTCGACGGGCGCAACAAAAGTTTGCTCGTGGCCTGTGCGTTTTCCCAGCACCGAATAAAGACGCAGGCCCAGAAAAGCAGCTACCATAGCAAGAAGGACGATACCGACCACAAAACCTCCGGTTATTCTTAACCCTACATAGGGCGCTTGTCCCCGCACTACAAACTGGCATTGCTCTTGGGGGTTTCATCCTGCTAGGCGCGCGGCTCTCATATTCCAATATCTTTCGCAGGATCGACACGACATGGCCGACGAACAGGGCACCGAAGCACTTGCCAATGGCGAAGATACCAGTCCTCAGGCTGGTGTGGTTTCGCAATATGTGAAGGACCTGTCCTTCGAAAATCCCAACGCTCCCGCTGTTTATCAATGGCAGGGACAGCCGCAAATCGACGTCCAGTTCAACATCGCATCGGGCCAGGTCGGCGATGACATGTATGAAGTCATCCTCAAAATCGACGTCAAGGCGTCGGCCGCCGACAAAACGGCATTTCAGGTCGAGCTTTCCTATGCCGGTTTGTTCGCGCTACGCAACATTCCCGAGGATCAGATGCAGCCCTTCCTGCTTGCCGAAGCGCCGCGCATCCTGTTTCCCTTTGCGCGCCGGACGCTCGCCGATGTCGTGCGCGATGGCGGTTTCCCGCCGCTGATGCTCGAACCCATCGATTTCGCTCAGCTTTATCTAGCGCAGGCGGCACAGGCCGAACAACTGGCCGCACCGGTTGGTCAAGCTTGAGTTGACAGCGCGGACGCAATGAATCTCGTCCGCGCCACCGCCTCGATCGGGGGGCTCACGCTTGTCAGCCGTGTGCTCGGCATGGTCCGCGACATGCTGATGGCGCGTTATGTCGGTGCCGGGCTTGCGTCCGATGCTTTTCTCATCGCGTGGCGGCTGCCCAATCTGTTCCGCGCACTTTTTGCTGAAGGCGCATTTGCCGCAGTGTTCGTGCCGATGTTCAATCGCCGGATGACCGAGGCAGAAGCAGAACGGGCCGAAAGCGGTCGCCGTGCCGCCAATGCTTTTGCGGGCCAAGTCCTGTCGGTGCTCTTTCCGTTTCTCCTGTTGTTCACTCTGGTCATGATGATTGCTGCGGGCCCGGTCGTTTATGCGATGACGGGCGGCTTTCCCGACGGCGGCCCCACAAAATTCGCACTGGCCGTGCATCTGACGCAAATCACTTTTCCATATCTCGGCCTGATCAGCCTCGTTTCGCTACTGGGTGGCATCCTGAATTCGCTCAACCGGTTCTGGGTCAATGCCGCGGCGCCCGTGCTGCTGAACATCGCCATGATTGTCGCGATCCTGTTTTTCCGCGGCAGCACGCCCGAGCAAACCGCGCAGACTCAGGCAATTGCCGTAACCATCGCCGGGCTGCTGCAACTTGCGTGGCTGATCTGGTCATGCCGCCGCGCGGGTGTCGTGCTCAGGCTGACACTGCCGACATTATCGCCCGATGTGAAAAAAATGCTCTGGCTTATCGGCCCGGCGGCCGTGGGCCAGGGCGCGATCCAGTTCAACCTGCTGATCTCGACTTCGCTTGCGGCGCGTTTTCTTGAACAAGGCGCTGTCAGCTATCTTTATTATGCCGACCGGCTGAACCAGCTTCCTCTCGGCCTGATCGGTATCGGAATCGGGACGGCGATCCTGCCCAGCCTGTCGCGTCAGATCAGTGCGGGCAACGCCGACGCTGCGGCGCACACGCAAAACCGCGCAATGGAACTGGCGCTGCTGCTGGCACTACCGGCATCGGTCGCTCTGGTGGTTTCGGCAACGCCGCTGATCCGCGGCGTGTTCGAACATGGTGCGTTTACCGCGACTGATACGGCCGGGACGGCCGGTGCGCTCGCGGCGTTTTCGCTGGGCGTGCCTGCTTACGTCCTCATCAAAGTGCTGACGCCGGGCTTTTACGCGCGGCAGGATACGAAAACGCCGGTGCGGATCGCAATCGTGTCGATGCTGTTCAATCTCGTCGGCAACCTGCTGTCGGTGCTCTATTTGAATGCGGGATTCGTCGGCATCGCAATGTCGACGGCGGTCGCTGCTTGGGTGAATGTCGTGCTGCTGTACGCGATGCTGCACCGACGCAACCATCTGCGCGCGGACTTACGGTTCAAACGAAAGGCCGTTCGCATCGTCGCGGCGGCCGGTGTGATGGGCGTCGCGCTCTGGCTGCTCAACCCTGTCATCGATACACATATGGCGCGCGGCTGGCCCGAACGGATCGGCGCGCTGATCGTGTTATGTGGCGGTGGCGGCGCGATATTTGTCATCGCGGCCTTTGTGTTCGGTGCCGTCAACACCGGCGAACTTCGTCAGCAATTCACGCGAAAGAAATAACCATGCGCGTTGTCTCCGGCATTCAGCCCACGGGCAATCTTCACCTCGGCAATTATCTTGGCGCGATCCGCAATTGGGTGCGGATGCAAAATGATGTCGAGGGCGATTGCCTGTTTTTCCTCGCCGACTTGCATGCAATCACGGTGCACAATGACCCCGCGGCGCTGGCGGCGAACACGCGCGAAATGGCCGCCGCACTGATCGCGAGCGGCATCGATCCCGGCAAATCGATCCTGTTCAATCAGGCGCGGGTGCCGGCACATGCTGAACTCGCCTGGCTGTTATTCTGCACCGCGCGCATCGGCTGGCTCAACCGCATGACGCAATTCAAGGACAAGGCGGGCAAGAACCGCGAAGGGATGAGCATCGGCCTGTTCGCTTATCCCGTGCTCCAGGCTGCCGATGTGCTAATCTATCAGGCAACGCATGTGCCCGTCGGCGAGGATCAGAAACAGCATCTCGAGCTCGCCCGCGACATTGCGACAAAGTTCAACACCGATTTTGCAAGCGACGTGTTCACGCTGCCCGAACCGATCATCCCGCCGGCGGCTGCGCGGATCATGAGCTTGCGCGACGGCAATGCCAAAATGTCGAAATCGGACCCGAGCGACATGAGCCGGATCAATCTGACCGACGACGCCGACATGATTGCGCAGAAAATCCGCAAGGCAAAAACCGATGCCGACGCGCTCCCCAGCGAAGCGGCCGGGCTCGACGGCCGTGCCGAAGCGCGCAATCTGGTCGGGATCATGGCAGCTCTCGAGGATCGAAGCATCGATTCGGTCCTGACCCAATATGGCGGGGCGCAATTCGGTCCGTTCAAATCCGCCCTTGCCGATTTGCTTGTGGCCACGCTCGAGCCGATCCGGAGGCGCTTTGACGGCTTGCGCAAGTCAGATGAAATCGACGCGATCCTGACGAATGGAGCGACGCAAGCGGCCGCACTGGCTGCGCCGACACTCGCCAAATGTTATGCGACGCTCGGCTTGTTGAAATAACGGCAGTGCGTGTCGTTCAAGCGTTGTTCAGTGACCGAGTCGCACTCTTTCATTCAAGAAAATAAAACCAAGTTGCCAGAGGTTTTTGTCATGTCATCGAAACTGAAACTGATCGCTGCCTTCGCTGTTCTCGCGCTGAGCGCATGCGCGACGCCGTTTCAAGCCAGCGTCTCGCGTTTTCAGGCGATGCCCGCGGCGCAGGGTCAGACTTATACGATCCGCGCGGATAATCCGCGGCTCGACGGCGGGCTTGAATTTCAAAATTACGCAAACCTGGTTGCACAGCGTCTGAACGCATTTGGTTACACGCGTGCCGCTGACGATAAATCGGCTAATCTTGTCGTCAGCCTCGATTACGGCGTCGACCGCGGCCGTGAAAAAGTGCGCAGCGTGCCAGGCTCAGGCTTTGGCTATCGAGGCTTTGGCTATGGTGGCTTTGGCCATTACGGCGGCTTTGGCTACGGCGGTTTCGGCCGGCCATATTATGGTTTTGGGCGCCGCGCATTCATGTACGGTTTCTACGATCCGTTCCTGTTCGATGACTTTAATCAGGTTGAAAGCTACACCGTCTATTCGTCGCAACTCGACATGAAAATCGCGCGGCGTGGCTCGGGCGAGCGCGTTTTCGAAGGATCGGCCAAAGCGATGTCGATGGACGACGATCTCACCACGCTGGTTCCCAACCTGATCGAAGCGATGTTTACCGGCTTTCCCGGTAACTCGGGCGAAACAGTGCGGATTACGGTGGCGCCACCGGGCAAGCGGCGCGACTAACCGCTAACCCTCGAGCGCACGCATCAATGCCCGGACGTCAGCATCTATTTCACTGTCGGCGGCGCGCAGTTTCTCGATCTGCTTGACGGCGTGGATCACCGTCGTATGATCACGTCCGCCAAAGCGCCGCCCGATTTCGGGAAGCGAGCGCGGGGTCAGTTGTTTGGCAAGATACATGGCAATCTGGCGCGGCCGAGCGACTGCCCGTGCACGCCGGGCACTGACCATTTCGGCCTGACGTATCTTGAAATGTTCGGCAACGCGCTTCTGAATCTCGTCGATGGTGACGCGGCGACGGCTTGCCCGAAACATGTCGGCAAGAACTTCTTCGGCAAAATCCTCGTCGATCGGCCGGGCATTGAGCGAGGCATAGGCAACCAGCCGGTTCAACCCGCCCTCAAGCTCGCGCACGTTCGATGCAATCCGGCTTGCCAGCATATCGAGCACTGCCGGCTGGACGATGACACCGGGCATCGCCGCCAGTTTGGCATCGACGATGGCACGGCGCAGCGCATAATCAGCGGGCTGGATATCGACGACGAGGCCCTGCGTTAGCCGTGAAAGGATACGCCCTTCGATGCCATCGAGTTCATGCGGACTGCGATCCGCACTGATAATCAGACGTCGTCCGCCACGCATCAGTTCGTCGATGGTATAGAGAAATTCTTCCTGTGTCGTTTCCTTGCCCGCGATGAACTGGAAATCGTCGATGAGCAGGATATCGACCGAACGCAGCCGTTCCTTGAACGCCATCGTATCTTTTGCGCGCATCGCATTGACGAAATCGATCATGAAGCGTTCGGCCGACATTGCGAGCGCACGCGCTTCGGGTTTGCGCGCGGTATAACCGTGACCGATCGCATGGAGCAGATGCGTTTTGCCAAGACCCGTCGGTCCGTGAATGAACAGCGGGTTGAACCGCATCGGCCCGCCATCGGCAATGGCGCGCGCGGCATTGCAGGCGATCCGGTTCGAATCACCCACGACGAATTTTTCGAATGTGGATTTCGGATCGAACCGGAACCGCGGGCCCGTCGGCTCGACAATCGCTGGCGCAACCGGTGTGTCGACGGCACTGATCCGTTCGGCCGAGGCATCGTCGGCACCGATTTTTACGATGCGAACGTCGTCGCATGCAGTGCGCCATGCGAGCGACAAGCGATCGGCGAAATTGCTCGAGACCCAATTTGCCATAAAAGCGGACGGCAACATCATCATTATCGATCGATCCTGCGGGCAATAGTCGCCAAGGACGATCCGCCCCAGCCACCGATCGAAACTGCGCGCCCCGACGTCATGACGCAATCCGTCGCGCACGACGGTCCACGCCGCCGCAATACGGGCATTCCGCGCCGCATCGATGCCCAGCTTGTCGATAACTGTCCCTTGATCCACGCAACCTCCCCCATCCACCGCGGCCTAAGCCCGCTGCGCATGCGACGGCACAAACGATCTGCTCGCGCAAAGCAGCAATGCTCCGCACGTCTCCGTCACAGTGTTCAAGCCATTTTGCAGCAGCGATTCGCTTGCAAGCGGTTCGGAGTTTTTGGGCCGAAGATTTTGTGCACGCAAGCACCGGTCGTGCAAAAAACATGAAATAATGACCGTTGACATCGACAAGCGGCGCAAATCTGCGGATGAGTTGAATTATCGGCAGATTTTCAACGAATCTGACCGATTTTTGTCGCGCGGCCGAAGCGAATCGCGGGAAAAGCTAGACTTTTTTCCGTAACAGTCGCGCCATGAAAAAAGGCCCGCTGACATTTCTGTCAACAGGCCCTTTTTTGTTCCGATAGCGACGCGATCAGCCCAGTGCTGCGACTCGCTTCGTCAGCCGTGCAAATTTGCGCGCGACAGTGTTTTTATGCATCACGCCCTTGGCAACACCGCGTGCCATTTCGGGCTGTGCTGCGTGCAACGCATCCGCCGCAGCCGACTTGTCACCCGCGGCAAGCGCAAGTTCGACCTTCTTGACGAACGTGCGGATGCGGCCGACGCGATTGCCGTTGATTTCGGCACGCCGGTCGTTGCGACGGATACGCTTCTTTGCTTGTGGCGTGTTCGCCATGGAAAAAACCTCGACTGTCAAATTAGAGCCCAAGACGGTCGATCCGTCCCGGTGAAGCGGCGCGCATAGCGGGCGCACAGCCACGCGTCAACGCTGACAACCACGACACCAAAAGGTCGATCGTCCGGCATCGACCCGGCGTTCGACGATGCGGCCACAACGGCAATTCTGTCCCTCACAGCCATAAACGCGCCAGTCCTTCGCGAAATAGCCCAATTGGCCATCGGGGCGGACGTAATCACGAAGCGACGAGCCACCTGCACGGATTGCCGCCGTCAGCACTTCGCGGATTGCAATGACAAGGCGGGCAAGCCGCGCTTTGGTCAGCCGTCCTGCCGCAACCGTTGGCGCGATGCCAGCCATATTGAGCGCTTCGCACACATAGATGTTGCCGAGTCCCGCCACGATGCGCTGATCGAGCAGCAGCGCCTTGATCGGTGCCGCGCGCCCTGCGAACACGCCCCTCAGATACGCCGCATCGAGATCGGCGCCGAGCGGTTCGGGCCCGAGTGCGGCAAACGGCGGCCACGCGTCACGCATTTGTGTATCGACAAGGTCGATCGAGCCGAACCGGCGTGGATCGCACAGCGCCAGAATGCGGCCGGCATCGGTTTCGAGAACGAGATGATCATGCGTGCCGATTTCCGCCGCATCGAGCCGCCACCTTCCCGACATGCCGAGGTGAAAGATCATGCTGTCGCCGCGGTCAGTCTCGATAATCCCGTATTTGGCGCGGCGCGAAAGTGCGGTCACGCGCGCGCCGGTCATCCGCTGGCGCAGGTCGACCGGTATTGCACGACGAAGGTCGGGCCGCCGGACGTCGACGCGCCGCAAGACCGCATCGAGCAAAGCCGGTTCGAGCCCGCGCACGGTAGTTTCGACTTCGGGAAGTTCGGGCACGGTTTCGGGCTAGGTTGCGTTTGCGGGTCCGGCAAGCCCTCGCTAGAGCGATTGCATGAATGAAACCGTCTCTTTCGGCTACGAGCAAGTCGCCCCCCAGGAAAAAACCGCCAAAGTCGGCGCCGTGTTCACCAGCGTCGCGCAAAACTACGACCGGATGAACGATGCCATGTCGGCGGGCATGCACCGGCTGTGGAAGGACCGTTTCGTCAATCGCGTCAAACCGCGCGCCGGCGAATATATTCTCGATATGGCCGGCGGAACCGGGGACATCGCCTTCCGCCTCGCGCCGTCGGGTGCTGCGATTACTGTGGCCGATATCAATGCCGACATGCTCGACGTCGGCATCGCGCGCGCTGCCGACCGCGCGATCGACGGGCTCGTCTGGACCGAAGCAAATGCCGAAGTGCTGAGCTTCCCCGACAAAAGCTTCGATGCCTATACAATCGCGTTCGGCATCCGGAACGTCACGGACATTCCGATGGCATTGCGCGAGGCGCACCGGGTCCTGAAGCGTGGCGGGCGGTTTTTCTGCCTCGAATTCTCGACCACGGTCTGGCCGGGCTTCGGTGACATTTACGACGCCTATTCACACCGCATCGTGCCTAAAATCGGTCAGTTGATCGCTGGCGACGAAGCCAGCTACCGCTATCTGATCGAATCAATCCGCCGCTTCCCCGACATGCCGACGTTCGAAGCCATGATCGCGGATGCCGGTTTCGTGCAGACCAAAGTCGAACCGATGATGGGCGGGCTCGTGACAATCCACAGCGGCTGGAAAATTTGACTCAGGCGTCGACGCATATCTGGCGCCTGATGAAATGGGCGCGAACGCTGGCGCGCCACGGCGCGCTGACGGGAATCGAGCGCGATCCGATGACGCCGCTTCCGGTCAGGCGGCTGATCCGCATCGCGCGCTTTGGTGCGCGCGTGCCAAAGGTGCCAGCATATGCCGATGCGTTTCAGGCAATCGGGCCGGCTGCGATCAAGCTCGGGCAGGCACTGGCGACACGACCCGATCTGGTCGGCGATTTTGCGGCGAACGACTTGTTGCGGTTGCAGGACCGCCTGCCCGCGCTGCCGTTTCCGATGATCAAGGCAGCGATCGAGCGCGGCCTCGCGCGACCAGTCGACGAGGTTTTCTCAAGCATCGAGGAAAACCCTGTCGGCGCGGCATCGATTGCACAAGTTCACCGCGCCGTGACCACCGAAGGCACGACCGTTGCGATCAAAGTCATCCGTCCCGGCGTCGAACGCGATTTTGCCGAAGCACTCGAAACTTATGAATGGGCAGCAGCGCATGTCGAGGCAATGGGCGGCGAATTTGCACGGCTCCGCCCGCGCCTGACGATCGCGACATTCCGCCAATGGACGATGCGCGAACTCGATCTGCGACGCGAAGCGGCCTCGGCTTCCGAATTGGCCGCAGCCATGACGGCAGAACCCGGCTTTCGCATTCCCGGCATCGACTGGCGGCGGACATCACGCACGGTCCTAACGCTCGAATGGATCGACGGCATCAAGCTGTCGAACATCGAAGCCCTCGATGCGGCTGGAATCGATCGAAAACGCCTTGCCGAAATTCTTGTCCGCGGGTTTCTGCGTCAGGCGATCGCCGACGGATTTTTTCACGCCGACATGCATCAGGGCAATCTGATGGCGCGACTGGCAAGCGATGGCAGTCCCGACCTGATTGCGATCGATTTCGGGATCATGGGGCGCATCGACCGCAAAGCGCGGCGCTGGCTTGCCGAAATCCTGTTCGGGCTGATCACCGGTGATTACCGCCGCGTCGCCGAAATCCATTTTGAAGCACAATATGTGCCCGCGCATCATAATATCGCCGAATTCGCAACGGCACTGCGCAGCGTCGGCGAGCCAATGCGCGGGCTTCCGGTCAAGGATATGTCGGTCGGCAACATGCTCGACAGCCTGTTCGCGATCACGCGCGATTTCGACATGGTTACACAGCCGCATCTTCTTCTGCTCCAGAAAACGATGGTCATGGTCGAAGGAGTGGCATCGGCGCTCAATCCCGATATCAACATGTGGGAAACCGCTGCCCCCTATGTCCGCGACTGGTTGCGCGGCGAGCTCGGCCCCGAATCGCGCGTCGCCGATGGTATTGTCGACAATTTGCGCACGCTGGCACGCTTGCCCGACCTCGTGAAGCGGATCGAGGATGCCTACCCGATCAAGGGTGCTGCACCACCATCGGCACCGCTTGCCGACATCGCGCTGATGGGATCGGGCGGATCGGGCGCATGGCGTTACGTCCTGACGGCATTGCTCGGTGCGGGCGTCGCGGTTGCGGCGCTTCAGGCGTTGAGTGCATTCTGACGCTACCGAGGATCCGCGCATGACACTGCCGCATCGCTCGCGGTTTGCCGGGCTTGCTCGGGCACCGGCGGCACTTATCGTTGCGGCGATACTTCTCGCCGTCACATTCAGCATGTTGATGATCGCGCCGCAGCCATCGACAACAGCTGCCGGCCCGGCACGCATGACCGAACAACGCGATGAGGATCTGGCGCTATATCGCGAAATCACACGCCGGGTTGCAAGCGGCGGGCATTATTACACAGTCACTGCCGCTGAATTGCGCAAGGGCGGCTATCCCTTGCGGCCGTTCGTCACGTTCCGCTTGCCCGCGCTGTCGGTGGCAAGTGCGGCCGCCGGCCCGGTAATGACGCGGATTGCGCTATTGATCCTGATGCTGGCTACGCTAGTCGTCTGGTACCGCCGCCTCGACGGCGCGTTCGACGATCGCGGGCGGCGTATATCGGCAATCCTGCTGATCGCTTCGGGCATGACGATCGCGGTACAGCCCGTTTACATCGTCGTGCACGAAGTCTGGGCGGGATTGTTGATCGCGCTGTCGCTTGGCCTGTATCGCCCCGACCGCTGGGGGCCGAGTGTCGCCGCAGCGCTTGGCGCTGTGCTGATCCGCGAGCTTGCGCTGCCCTTCCTGTTGCTGATGGGCGCGTCGGCGATCGCCCGGACTGCCTGGCGCGAAGCATCTGCATGGGCGCTGGGCGCGATGATTTTCGCAATCGCAATCGGTGCGCATGCTGCACAGGTTGCCCTTGTCACGACCGCTGACGATCCCGCATCACCCGGCTGGCTCGCGACTGGCGGCTGGCCGGCCTTCATCCGCGCGATGACCGAAACAAGCGCGCTGCGCGTGATGCCCGACTGGGCAGCAGCGGCGATAGTGGTGCTGTCGCTTGTCGGCTGGATCAGCTGGCGGTCGCAAACGGGCCGCATCGGCACACTGATGTTTGCGGGCTATGCGCTGCTTTTCGTGACGCTCGGCCGGCCACAGAATTTCTATTGGGGCCTGATCGTCAGCCCGCTGCTCCTGCTGGGGCTCGCTTTTGTCCCGCGCGCGTTTTCCGATCTGCTGGACTCGGTCCGGCGGTAACGGCAAAGGTTGCGCGATGCAGGGCAAACGCATTCTCCTCATCGTCAGCGGCGGTATCGCTGCCTACAAGACTTGCGAACTGATCCGCCTGTTCCGCCGTGCCGAAATGCCCGTCCGCTGTGTGCTCACCGAAGCGGGTGCAAAATTCGTCACGCCGATGACGCTTGCTGCGCTCAGCGAACAGCCCGTTGTCGAGACCTTGTGGGACTTGGAGCGCGAATCGAAAATCGGGCATATCGCGCTCAGCCGTGACGCTGATCTGGTCGTCGTTGCGCCGGCGACTGCCGACATCATTGCAAAAATGGCGCATGGCCACGCCGATGATCTGGCAACAACACTGCTGCTGGCAACCGACAAGCCCGTGCTCGTCGCGCCTGCGATGAACGTCCGCATGTGGCAGCACGCAGCGACACGTCGCAATGTCGCGCAACTGCGCGCGGACGGCATCACCGTGATC
>JANLWD010000216.1:0-13807 GCA_031364345.1 Sphingomonas sp. | reverse complement strand
GTCTCAGCACATAAATTTGGAGGCCCGCCAGGGATCGGCGCATTGCTCGTCCGTGATCTCGCGTTTTTGAATGCAAGCGGCGGACAGGAGCGCGGATATCGCCCCGGTACCGAAAATCTCCCTTCGATGCTGGGAATGGTTGCGGCACTCGAAGCGCCGAAAGGCTGGCTAGACCGCGCGGCGGACTTGCGTCGTCATCTCGACGCGGCAATCGAAACTGCCGGTGGTCACATCATTGGAAAGTCGAGCGCACGTCTTGCTACGATTGCCAGTTACCGGATGCCCGGTGTGGCGTCGTCGGCACAATTGATTCAGTTCGATCTTGCCGGCATTGCCGTATCGGCGGGAAGCGCGTGTTCTTCGGGAACCCTCAAAGCGAGCCATGTCCTTGCAGCGATGGGTTTGCCCGATGTTGACGCTGGTGAGGTGATTCGCGTGTCGTTCGGCCCTGAAACCAACCGGTCCGACATCTATCGCTTTATCGAAGCATGGAAGCGGATTGCGGGCCAATCACAGTGATCGATCTCGATTATCAAGCAACGACACCGCTCGCACCTGAGGCCCGCGAGGCAATGTTGCCGTGGCTGACACCAAAGGGTTCAGCAAATCCACATGCCGCTCATGTGTCGGGCCGTGCTGCCAACGCAGTCGTCGATCTCGCACGCGAACAGGTGGCTGCTCTGCTGCCACGCGGTGGTCAGGTGTTTTTTACGAGCGGCGCAACCGAAGCTGTAAATTGGGCCATCCAGCGCAGCGTCCAGAGCGGAACGATTATCGTTCCTGAGACGGAACATGCCTGCGTGCGCGACACGGCTCTAGCAATGCGTCAATTCGATCATGACGTCACGATTGCGCCGGTCGGTCAGGACGGACTGATCGATGCGGACCTGCCGCGACCACGCGACACTGCGTTGATCGCCGTAATGCTCGTCAATAATGAAATTGGTGTGATGCAGCCGATCGATCGTCTTGTCGGCCTCGCGCACGAAGCTAACGCACTTTTGCTGTGCGATGCCGTTCAGGGGTACGGCCGGGTTACGATTCCGGCGGAGTGCGACATGATCGCAATCAGCGCGCACAAAATCCACGGTCCCAAAGGGATCGGGGCTTTATGGGTGCGCGACGGAATATCGCTTGCACCCCTTATGTTTGGCGGAGGGCAGGAGGGTGGTATTCGTTCGGGAACTCTGTCGCCCGCGCTTTGCGCTGGTTTTGGTGTTGCGGCAAATTTGATGGCGACTGAGGCCGAACGCGACTCCGAACATGTTGCAAAATTGTGGGATGCGGCGACAAACCGGTTAGATCGGTGGGAAATAAACGGATCGGTCGAGCACCGTTATCGCGGCAATCTCAATATACGGCGTGACGGTATCGATGCCGCCCGTCTTATTTCCGAGGTTCGTGGCGTTGCATTTTCCGCAGGATCGGCATGCGCAAGCGGTTCCGGACGCCCCAGTCATGTCCTGAAAGCGATTGGATTATCCGACGCTCAGGCACGCTCCAGCATCAGGCTGGGATTTGGGCGTTATACGACGATTACTGAAATCGACGATGCACTCGATCGGATCCTCGCCGCTGCCGAGCGTCAGCTGGAATTTGTCACATGATTCGTGTCAACATTGCCAGCGCGGACGGTCAACCAAGCCACACGATCATGGCCCGACCGGGGGATCGCTTGCTTGAAATTGCCCAGAACGACGGGCAGCCACTCGAAGGGACATGTGAAGGGCAGATGGCCTGCTCCACATGTCACGTTGTAATCGATGCTGCTTTCTTCTCGTTGCTTCCCCCGGCCTGCGAGGAGGAAGAAGATATGCTCGACCTCGCGACGGGTGCCACCCGCACGAGCCGGCTGGCATGTCAGATCATTCTTACCGATGCGATGGATGGACTGATAGTACGAATTCCGTCTGAACACCGGAACATGCAGGGCCGTTGATTCGAGTGGCCACTTGCATCATATGCGATGGCGGAAGTCGGGCGGACGGCGCACTCGCCAACTTGGTCAGATCCGGAAGGAAGCAGCCACAACGAATTCGTGCCGGGTCGTTCCGGCTTCCACCGGGGATAAGCAACAAGCAGGGTGACGAACTTTGCGTCACTTGGCCGCTTTGCCAGCACCTATTCCTCGGCTAGACCGCTGGATATGACTTCCGCTCAACCGTACCGCGTTCTTGCCCGCAAATATCGGCCGCAAACTTTTGCCGAACTGATCGGGCAGGACGCCATGGTCACGACATTAGGCAATGCGATCAAGCGCGAGCGGCTGGCACATGCATTTTTGTTGACGGGCGTGCGCGGCGTCGGAAAGACGACGACAGCGCGCTTGATCGCAAAGGCGCTGAATTGCATCGGCGTCGATGGACAAGGGGGGCCAACGATCGATCCTTGCGGCGCATGTGACCCATGCACTGCGATTACCGAGGGCCGACACATTGATGTCATCGAAATGGATGCGGCATCGAATACCGGTGTCGACGACGTCCGCGAGATCATTGACGCCGTTCGATACTCGGCGGTTTCGGCGCGGTTCAAAATATACATCATCGACGAAGTCCACATGCTGTCGAAAAATGCATTCAATGCGTTATTGAAAACGCTAGAGGAGCCACCGCCACACGTTAAATTTTTGTTCGCGACGACCGAAGTGAATAAAGTCCCGGTCACTGTGCTGTCGCGTTGCCAGCGGTTCGATCTGCGCCGCATCTCCACCGATCAACTCACGGCCCATTTTTCGATGATCGCAAAAGCTGAGGCGATTGTGGCCGACCATGAAGCACTAGCCCTCATCGCACGCGCAGCCGAAGGCTCGGTTCGGGACGGGCTTTCGATTCTCGATCAGGCGATTGCGCATGCCGATCTCGACGATATCGGTGCTGTAACTGCCGTGCAGGTCCGCGACATGCTCGGCCTGTCGGACAAAAACGTCCTGCGCGACTTGTTTGAGCTGATGCTGAAAGGTGACAGCGTCGCTGCGCTCGCGCTGCTCGCTGATCAGCAGAGTCTCGGTGTTGATCCCGCGGCAGTTATGCGTGGGCTCCTCGATCTCGTTCACGCCGTGACACGAGCCAAGGTCGGGGTCACCGACGATGCGGCGATTTCGGAAGAAGAGCGAGCAAAGCTTGCGTCCTGGGCGATGACGATGTCGTTCGCGGCGCTGCATCGGTTGTGGCAGTTGCTGTTGAAGGGTCATGAAGAAGTCGCGCGCGCTTTCGACCCTGCTGAAGCGGCCGATATGGCTGTGCTTCGCGTAATTCACGCGTCTTCGATGCCCGACCCGAGCGAACTTGCGCGCCTGATAGCGGGAGTTGCGCCAATTTCAGAAGCCGGACCGGCGATAGCTGTAGCATCCCCGTTGCCTGCGAGTTTTTCAGCAATGATCGATCTGGTGGAGGCTAAGGGTCGACACTTGCTCGCTCAACAATTGCGCGACGACGTTGGCGAGATCCGCTATGAACCGCCTGAACTCGCTGTCCGCGTGATGCGTCCATTCGATACGCGCGAATTGGCGCAGCTACTTAGAGAAGCCACTGGCATTGGCTGGACAGTGACCGCCGAAAATACCGCTGCAAAACCGACCTTGCGTGAGCAGGAAATCGCAAAAGAGGCCGCTGCGCGCGACGCAATTCTGACTGATCCGCTGGTCCGGGCTGCACTGGATCATTTCCCGCAGGCAGAACTTACCGGGTGGTCTGAACAACGGAGTACGTAAACGTGAAATCGATAGACGACATACTGAAAATGGCGGCGAGCGTCCAAGAAGAATTGACTAAGGCTCAGGCAGGCCTCGATCAGATCGAAGTCGAGGGCGCCTCTGGCGGTGGACTCGTGGTCGTGAAAGCAACGGCGAAGGGTCGGATCTTGAGCATCCATATCGACGATACGTTGATGAAAGTTGAAGACAAGGGAATGCTCGAAGATCTTGTTACTGCGGCATTTAATGATGCAAGGACCAAAGCCGATGCAGTGTCGGGAGCAGAGATGGGCAAGATGACCTCGGGGTTACAATTACCCCCCGGCTTCAAGCTGCCTTTCTAACGAACGCAGCTGTCGAGCCTTTGGCGCGCAACCACCCCGATCCGTGCGGCGATCGCGTTGCCATAACGCCGTGTGTAGCCCTTTGGGACGATGGCGCCGCGTTTCTTGGGCAGAGGGAGCACAGCGGCAATCCGTGCTGCTTCGATCGTCGTCATGCGGCTCGCGTCATGTTTGAAGTATCGTTTCGACCCAGCGTCCGCGCCGTAGGTCGCAATTCCAGTCTCTGCGATATTGAGATACATTTCCATGATGCGTGGTTTACCCCACAAAGTTTCAATCAAAATCGTGAACCAAGCCTCTAGCGCTTTACGGAAATAGCCGCCGCCCTGCCATAAAAATGCGTTTTTAGCCGTCTGCTGGCTAATTGTAGATCCGCCGCGGATTCGGCCACCTCGAGCATTTCTCTCGATTGCAGACTGGATAGCGTCGCGATCGAAGCCCGCGTGTGAACAAAACTTCGAGTCTTCCGCAGCGATCGCAGCTTGAACCATGCTTCGGTCGATTTTGTTCAAAGGCATCCAAGACCGCGAGATCGTCTCGCCATCGGCAAGGTCGCCAATCATCGTAAAAGTGATCGGCGGAGGAACGAACCGATAAATCAGCACCCATATGACCGAAACAACGATAAAATAAACGATTGAACGCCCCACAAACCAGCCGATCCGTGACGCAAAACTGCGCCGGGTCGTCGTGCCACGACGCAATGTCACGTGAGCGCCAGAGTCCCGTTCGTCTTCGCAATTCGCATCATTGCTTTTTGTAGTTTGTCGAATGCACGCACTTCGATCTGACGGACACGTTCGCGCGAAACGCCGTAAACCTGACTCAATTCCTCAAGTGTTTTCGGATCTTCAATCAGGCGACGTTCGGTCAGAATATGTTTTTCGCGGTCGTTCAGATCGTCCATCGCCTCGGCAAGCATGGCATGACGGTGGACGCGTTCCTGGCTCTCGCCGATCGCTTCGTCTTGCAAAGGTCCGTCATCGGCAAGCCAATCTTGCCACTGACCTTCGCCTTCGTCGTTGATGCTGACATTCAGCGACGTATCGCCACCCATGGCCATGCGCCGATTCATGCTGACGACTTCAGCTTCGGTGACGCCTAAATCAGTTGCGATTTTCCTCACGTCCTCTGGACGCAAATCCCCGTCTTCAAAAGCTTCGAGATTGTTCTTCATACGACGGAGATTGAAAAACAGCTTTTTCTGCGCAGCGGTTGTGCCCATTTTTACGAGGCTCCAGCTGCGCAAGATAAACTCTTGGATCGACGCGCGGATCCACCACATCGCATAGGTAGCTAATCGAAAGCCGCGGTCGGGCTCGAATTTCTTCACGCCCTGCATCAAACCGATATTTCCCTCAGAAATCAGTTCGCTGACCGGAAGTCCATAACCGCGAAAGCCCATCGCAATCTTTGCAACGAGTCGCAGATGCGATGTGACCAAGCGCTCGGCCGCTTCAGGGTCGCCATGTTCCTGAAACCGTTTGGCGAGCATATATTCTTCTTCGGGCGTTAGAAGCGGAAACTTCCTGATTTCCGAGAGATAGCGGTTAAGGCTCGCTTCACCACCAAGGCTTGGGATGGTTGCGGGCACGTTGCTGTTTCCAGCCATGAGATCGTCATTCTCCCTGAAGGCCCTCCGATATAGGAGGGCCTCTTACGTCGTTCATAACGACAATCTGCTGAACAGTCGCTGCATATCGTCCGGCATTTCGCTTTCGAAACATAAAGTTTCGCTTGTTACCGGATGAATAAAGCCGAGAGATGCGGCATGTAGTGCCTGGCGCCGAAAATCGAGTTCTTTCAAAACGGCACGGTGGCGCGGCGTTGCACGACCGTAAACAGGGTCGCCGAGCAGACTATGGCCTATCGAGGCCATGTGAACGCGCACCTGATGCGTCCGCCCGGTTTCCAGCCGACACTCGACCAACGCAGCGTCGCTCAACGCTTTGACGAGGGCGTAATGTGTGACGGCACGTTTTCCGTGAGCCTGTATTGATATTTTTTTGCGGTCATGTGGGCTGCGAGCGAGCGGCGCGTTTACATGCCCCGCGGTTGGAATACCCGCGACAATGGCTTTGTATCGGCGATCGATTGTGTGGTCTGCAAACTGACGCGATAGCCCTTCGTGCGCACGATCTGTTTTCGCGACGACCAGCAGCCCAGACGTGTCCTTGTCTATCCGGTGAACAATTCCCGGTCGCGCGACGCCGCCGATACCGGACAAACGGCCAGCACAGTGATGAAGCAGGGCATTGACGAGAGTTCCATCAAAATTGCCCGCCGCTGGGTGAACGACCAGCCCCGACGGCTTGTCCACGATCAAAAGATATTCATCTTCGAATATAACTGTGAGTGGGATGGCTTGCGCGACATTGTGCGGGGCGACGGGGTCGGGGACCTCGATTTCAAAGAACCCGGCAACGGTGACTTTAGCGGAAGGGTCACGTACAGCCAATCCGGAACGACGGACGTTGCCGCTCGAAATAAGCGTTTTAAGGCGTTCTCGTGACAATGTATGCACGACGTCGGCAAGTGCGCGATCGAGCCGCCAGCCTGTATGTGCATCGGAAAGCTGTACCGAAATTGTGGAATAATTTGTCGGCATGACCCAACGGATGTGCGCATGACCGTGAAGATTACAAGCGAATTGCATGATCTGCTGATCATGCGGGCGGCTCGGTCACCCGGACATGAAATCTGCGGTCTTCTTTTTGGAGAGCAACAGATTGACAGGAGCATCGCTGTCAAAAACGTCGCACAGGATCACCAGCGAGCTTTCGAGATCGATCCTGTGCCTCTTTTTGAAGCGATCCGCGCGGAACGCGTGGGTGGCCCCCGATTGCTTGGCTATTATCATTCGCACCCGCGTGGTGCCCCAACGGCTTCGCACCGCGATCACGCACAGTCTGCCGGTGATGGGCGGGTGTGGCTGATCATTGCAGGAGCGGAAATTACCGCTTGGCGCGCGACCAGTCTCGGTTTCCTTTCTCCCGACTTGCTTGAGGTGCTTTGGCGATAGCTGTGTTGGATATAACACGCGGCTGTTGTATGAAAGTCACGATGTTTTCTCGAAGCTCCCACTGGCGACGGCGAATGGCTGTCATGATTGGCCGTCGCCGCTGGATCCCTTTCGTGGAAATAGCTGTTTTTGCAGCGTTCGTTGTTGTCATGGGCTTCAGCTATCTCATCCTCTCGCAGGGTGAGCCTGGCCAGAAACTGCTGACACCGCCCGTGGTTGCGCTTATGCTGGTTGCCAATCTGATCCCGGCAATGGCGTTGATTGTTTTGCTGGGACGACGCGTTGCGAAGCAACGCGCGAAAGCATCGCCAGTGGGTGGCGGCGGACGGCTACATGTCCGCCTCGTCGGAATTTTTTCGCTTGTGGCGAGCCTGCCCATGCTTCTTGTGGTGCTTTTTTCATCACTCCTGTTTCAATATGGTGTGCAGTTCTGGTTTTCTGACCAGGCGCGCGGAATGCTTCAGAATGCCAACCGCCTCGCGCAAGGTTACTATCAGGAAAAAATGCAGAATGTCGCCAATGAAACCGTGACGATGGCAGGCGATCTGCGGGAATACCTCGGTCAGGCATCGACGCAGAGCCCGGCATTTGCGGAGGGCTATGCTTGGCAGGTGCTTAACCGGAATTTGACTGAATCTGCGATCGTCGAAGTTACCGCTTCCGGCCCGAAAACGATTGCAATGGTCAATCCCGACGCGCGCCCCGTTGAAAGTCGGGTATCTGCGGATGTCCTCTCGCAACTTAATGCAGGGCGACCGGTCGTCGTTTCGGATAGCGCCGATCGTATCGAAGCAGTGACACGGTTGTTTCCATCGCGAAATATCTATCTTTACGCATCGCGAATTTCGGATCGACAGGCTCTGTTGCAAACCGAACGCGCGAAAAATGTCCTTGCCGACTATGATGGCCTCGTTGACCGCGCACGGCGCTTGCAATTGCAGTTCAATGCGGCGCTTTACGTCATATCGTTGCTGATTGTGGGGGTTGCGGTCTGGATTGCTCTGAAGGTCGCTGACCGTCTGGTCAGACCCGTCGGTGAACTTGTCGGTGCATCGCGCAGAGTTGCAGCGGGTGACTTGTCGGCGCGCGTTTCGTCACCCAGCAGCAGAGACGAAGTCGGTACGCTAGCCACTGCGTTCAACACAATGACGAAACGGCTTGAAGAGCAAACAGGCGCGCTGGAAAGCCGGCGCGCGCTTATCGAGGCTGTTCTTACTGGCGTGTCGGCGGGCGTGATTTCGGTCGATCCGGCGCGGATGGTGCGTTTGATGAACGCGTCCGCTCAATCGTTACTGGCGACGGGCGGAACGACGCCCGTCGGTCGTCCGCTATCGTCGCTTGCGCCCGAGCTGGATGCCGCGCTTGACCGGCGCGAACGTGAAACGATCATCCAACTCACTGTGGCAAATGACCCGCGCACCCTCGCAGTCAAGATCGTTTCGGACGAACGGGGTCATGTCCTGACGTTTGATGACATCACTCAACAACTGCTCGATCAGCGGCGCGCGGCATGGTCGGATGTGGCACGGCGGATCGCCCATGAGATCAAAAATCCGCTGACCCCGATCCAACTTGCCGCCGAGCGCCTGAAACGGCGTTACGCAGGCGAAATTACCTCCGATCCAGCCACGTTCACGCGGCTGACCGAGACGATTGTCCGCCAAGTCGGCGACCTCAGGCGAATGGTCGACGAATTTTCTTCGTTCGCCCGAATGCCCAAACCGGTATTCCGGGAAGAATTTGTGATCGACATCGCGCGTCAGGCATTGTTCCTGCATGAAGTCGCGCATCCCGACATCAAATTCACGCTCACCACGCCCGACGTCGCGCCAATGATGGTGTGCGACCGGCGGCAATTGGGACAGGCATTGACCAATGTGGTCAAAAATGCGGTCGAAGCGATTGCGGCACTTACGGATGTCAAACGCAACGCTGCGCGGATCGAGATGACCATCAGCCAATCCCCAGATGGCCCGATTTGCATCGAGGTCGCCGATACCGGGATTGGGTTGCCGGCCGAACGTGACCGTCTTGTCGAGCCTTATATGACGACGCGGGCGCGCGGTACCGGTCTAGGGCTCGCGATCGTCAAGAAAATTGTCGAAGAGCATCTTGGCACCATGGCTTTTGCCGATCGGCCTCGCGGCGGTACGATCGTCAGCTTGTGGTTCGATCCGATATTGCTCAAGCCGCTTGCGAGTGGCGATCAAGAACCCGAGGCCGAACCCGTCCCCGCCGAATTGGCGCGTCTAGGAAATAATTGATGGCGATCGATATTTTAGTTGTCGATGACGAGCGCGACATCCGCGATCTTGTCGCTGGCGTGCTCGAAGACGAGGGATACACTGCACGCACCGCCGCGAACAGTGACGCCGCACTTGCCGCAATCGCAGAACGACGGCCGAGCATGGTCCTGCTCGATGTCTGGCTACAGGGCTCGAAGCTCGACGGTCTCGAGCTTCTGGACGTTTTAAAAACGAACGATCCATCGCTTCCCGTCCTCGTGATTTCTGGTCACGGAAGCCTCGACACTGCCGTTGCCGCAATACGGCGCGGCGCCGTTGATTTCATTGAAAAGCCCTTCGAAGCAGAGCGGCTCGTGCTGCTGGTCGAACGCGCGACCGAAACACAGCGGCTTCGGCGCGAGAACGAAGTGCTGAAAGCGCGGAGCGGCGGCGACGACGAATTGAACGGTGTGTCGACGATTATTAACGGCGTCCGGGCAACGCTCAAACGCGTGGCGGGGACGGGGAGCCGTGTCCTGATTACCGGCCCCGCAGGCGTCGGCAAGGAAGTTGCCGCCCGCTTGCTGCACAATTGGTCGAACCGGACATCGTCGCCGTTCATTGTGGTTAGCGCGGCGCGTATGGAGCCCGAACGCGTCGAGGAGGAGCTATTCGGGACAGAAGATGGCGTTAACGCCGTCCGTCCCGGTCTGCTCGAACAAGCCCACGGCGGCACGTTGTTTCTCGACGAAATTGCCGACATGCCGGTGACTGCTCAGGCGAAGATCTTGCGAGTCCTGACCGAACAAAGCTTTGCCCGCGTCGGTGGGTCGCGCACTGTGCGAGTCGATGTGCGCGTGGTATCGGCCACGTCGCGTGTTCTCGCGGATGAGATCGCAGCGGGGCGATTTCGTGAGGACCTCTATTATCGCTTGAACGTGGTCCCCGTGCATTTGCCTCCGCTGGCCGAAAGGCGCGAGGATATCCCACCGCTCGTCGAATATTTTTTGTCGCGGTATGCCGCGGAGCGACGGGTCTCGACACCGGAAATTGCGCCGGATGCGCTTGCTGCGCTTCAGGCCTACGACTGGCCGGGCAATGTCCGTCAATTACGAAACATTGTTGAGCGAACGATGATACTTGCACCCGGCGACCGATTGGGACGGATCGATGTCGATCTTTTGCCGACCGAAGTGCTTGGTGATCCTGCAATCGGTCCTGGCCACGGCGCCAATGCGGTCATGGGTGCACCACTTCGAGAAGCGCGCGAGACATTCGAAAGAGAATATCTCAGAGTGCAGATACGTCGGTTCTCAGGCAACATTTCGCGAACGGCGAACTTCATCGGCATGGAGCGATCTGCTTTGCATCGTAAGCTCAAAATATTGGGTATTACCGAAACCAAAGAGGGTGACGAGTAGCGCTTTCGCGTTCCGCAAAATTTTGATATTGGCGAAGCACGTCGTTGAAACGGCGAAACACGCGGTGCTACGTTTTCCGCCAAAATCAAAAGGCAAAGCCATGGCCGACAAGCCCAACAACCTACAGGATTTGTTCCTGAATTCGTTACGCAAAGCCAAAACCCCTGTGACGATGTTCCTCGTCAAGGGGGTCAAGCTACAGGGAATCATCACCTGGTTTGACAATTTTTCGGTGCTGCTTCGCCGCGACGGTCAGTCACAACTGATTTACAAACATGCAATTTCGACTGTGATGCCGGCAAACCCTCTCGATTTGGCGCCGGTTGCCGCAGCATTTGCAGAGGACACCAGTAAGCCAAAGCAATTACAGGATATTTTTCTAACGGCCGTGCGTCGTCAGAGCAATCCTGTGACGATGTTCCTTGTCAACGGCGTGATGTTGCAAGGTGAAATTGCCGCTTACGATCTTTTTTGTATGCTGCTTCAGCGTGATGGTATGGTTCAACTTGTGTACAAGCACGCTGTGTCGACCGTCCAGCCCGCACACCCATTGAATCTTGCCGAAGAAGGTACAGAAGATGAAGACTGATCCAATATCTTGAGTGGATTCGAACTTCGTCGAGAGGAGGGCCTGAGCCGCGGTGCAAAGGCGGTTGTCGTATATCCCGACCGCCGCTCGGCAGGCATGCGAGATGTTAATGCTCGCCTTGCCGAAGCAGCCGGCCTTGCCGAAGCGATCGGCATCGATGTTGTCGATAGCACCGCACCGCATGTTCGTGCGCCAAAGGCGTCGACTTTGTTCGGCAGCGGGCAAATCGAATCGATAACCGCTCGATTACGCGCGCATGATGCGGAGTTGCTCATTGTTGACGGCGCACTGACGCCGATTCAGCAACGCAATCTGGAAACTGCGACCAAATCGAAAGTGATCGACCGCACCGGCTTGATTCTCGAAATTTTCGGCGAACGTGCTGCGAGCGCCGAAGGGCGACTCCAGGTCGAGCTTGCGCATCTCGATTATCAGGCTGGTCGGCTCGTACGGAGCTGGACGCATCTGGAACGGCAGCGCGGTGGTTTTGGATTTTTGGGTGGTCCCGGAGAAACGCAAATCGAAGCCGATCGACGGCTGATCCGCGACCGCATGGCAAAACTGCGTCGTGACCTCGACCAGGTCGTCCGAACACGGAGCCTGCATCGTGATCGCCGAAAGCGTGCGCCCTGGCCGGTTGTCGCTCTCGTCGGGTACACGAATGCGGGTAAATCGACACTTTTCAACCGTCTGACTGGCAGCGACGTCATGGCGGAAAACCTGTTGTTCGCAACGCTCGACCCCACAATGCGTGAAATTGCGTTGCCCGGCCTGTCGAAAATCATATTGTCCGACACCGTCGGTTTTATTTCTGACTTGCCAACGCTACTTGTTGCAGCATTTCGGGCAACGCTCGAAGAAGTGACATCGGCGGATTTGATTATCCATGTGCGCGACATCGCGCATCCGGACAGTGGTGCGCAAGCAACCGACGTTGCCGACGTGCTGACCGATCTTGGCGTTATCGGCCAAGCCACAGACACGCCGATTTTAGAAGTCTGGAACAAAGTCGATCTCCTCGACGGGCAGCAGCGCGATGCGTTGCTTGCTGAAGCCGAACGGCATGACGATATCGTCCTGATTTCAGCGATTACCGGTGTTGGGATTGATGCGATGCGCGACAAATTGTCGCAACGGCTGACGATCGCCCGCCGGCTTCGGCATATACAATTATTGGCCAATGATGGGGCAAGCCGGGCATGGTTGCATGCGCATGGCACAGTCGAAAATGAAAGCGGGGAAGGGGAGCACGTCACGATTGCGGTCAGGTTGAGCAATGTTGATCTGGCGCGTTATGAGGCTCGCTGACTTATCTTTGCTGCGTCCCACAATTGTTCTTTTTCTTCTATTGAAAGCGCAGCGAAATTTTCCGTCTTCTCAATCGCTCGAAAACGGCGCTCGAATTTCGCATTGGCCCGCCGCAGAGCAGCTTCGGGATCAATGTTGAGATGGCGGGCGAGATTTACCGTTGCAAAGATTAAGTCACCAATTTCATCCTCCTGCGCGTCGGCGGTGTCGGCTGCATCGACTTCCGCTAACTCTTCGATGATCTTTGCTCGCGGCCCTTTGATATCGGGCCAATCGAACCCGGCGCGCGCCGCGCGTTTCTGAATTTTCTCGGCACGCATCAAGGCTGGCAATGCAAGCGCGACACCATCGAGCACGCTTTGATCGTTGGGTCGTTCGGCGGCCTTCATGTCTTCCCAATCAGGGCGCAGCGTTGCAGCGCCGAATATATGGGGGTGCCGTCGCTCCATCTTGTCGGCGATTGCATCGGCCACCTCGGCAAGTGTGAAGTACCCCGATTGCTCGGCAATATGCGATTGCAGAACGACTTGAAACAAGAGGTCACCCAACTCGGCTTTCAAATCAGAAATGTCGTTTCGGTCGATTGCATCGGCTACTTCATACGCTTCCTCGATAGCGTAAGGCGCGATTGACTTAAATGTTTGCACGCGATCCCATTCGCAACCACTGACCGGGTCGCGGAGCCGCTCGACGATCAATCGTATCCGCGAAAGGGGGCCTGCCTGATCTTCCATTCATAAGTCCGATAATATGTATTATGTTAAATCGCTCATGGTTCGAGAATGAGGGTTGCTCTCTCAACCTTCCACGACCGCAGCGACGACAAGAAGTCCATGCCGAGCAAATTAACGTCACCCATTGTGTCGCTGCCGATCAATATTGGCATTTCACGATAAACGAGTGTCCCGATTTGGACTATATCGACCCGTGCGCGCTGAAGTTCGACGGTGCCGTTCGCTGTCTCAACCATGACGGGAAAACCGTTCGCCAGTTCAACCTTTGCCGATTTTGCTGTTTGGAGTGACAAGGTTGTCGTCGTGGCACCACTGTCGATCATGAAACGCGCCGGCGTTCCGTTAACCGACGCTTTCACCCAATAATGTCCGTCTTCATTCCTGGCGATACGAAGCGATGCGCCAACAACTTGAACGGTATCGCGTTCACCGGACAACTCGGCTTTGACGCGACGCCAGACCTCCCGTCC
>JANLWD010000159.1:0-14148 GCA_031364345.1 Sphingomonas sp. | reverse complement strand
GTGACACAGGCGACACCGCCGCCGGTATTCACGCCGACGCCCGAGCCACCGCGCCCGGCACCGCCGCCACCACCGCCGCCCAAGCCGATGGTCGCGACGAAAGCCGTGCTTCGCGGGGGATCGATTTCAGACGAAGATTATCCGCCCGCAGCAGTTCGCAACGAAGAATCGGGCACGGCTGTGGCAACGTTCACGATCGGTACTGACGGGAAGGTTGCGTCATGTAATGCGAGCGGAGCGAGTGCTTCGCTCGACGCCGAGACATGCAAGCTCATCATCCGCCGTTTCCGGTTTAAGGCTGCGCTCGATGCGAGTGGGCAGCCGATTGCCGAAACACGAAGCCAACGCGTCACCTGGCGATTGCCGAAATAACTGCCAGCGACGAAAATTTTCACGACCACGCATTAGAATTAAGAGGGAAGACCGAATATGTTGATCACACTTGCAGCCGCAGCCGCAGCCGGAGCACCAAAGGTCGCTCAATACGGTCTCATGGCCTCGATCCGCGAAGGCGGACCCGTCACGATCATTACGCTGGCGATTCTCGTCATCATGTCGGCGGGAACGCTCTACATCCTGCTGACGAAATGGTGGGATCAGCAAAAGATCATGGCGCAGGCGCGCAAAGTTCGCGCCAGCTTCTGGAATCATCCGACGCTCAAGGAAGCGGCCGCCAAGCTCGAAAAAGACACGCCGTACAAGCAGATCATCGACGACGGTCTCCGCGCTCAGGAACAGCACACTCTGCTGACCGACCCGGTCGATCAGCATGACTGGTCGCTGTCGACGATGTCGCGTTCGCGTGCGATGATCGAATCGAAACTCAAGGGCGGCCTGTCGTTCCTTGCCACAGTCGGCTCGACGGCACCGTTCGTCGGCCTGTTCGGGACGGTCATGGGCATTCTGACTGCGCTGGTGAAAATCGGCGCATCGGGACAGGCATCGATCGATACCGTCGCCGGACCTGTCGGTGAAGCGCTGTACATGACAGCGATCGGTCTTGCGGTGGCCGTGCCCGCGGTGCTTGCCTATAACTGGCTGCAGGGTCGCAACAAAGCAATCATCGAAGAAATGAGCACTTTTACGAATGATGTCCACGGTTGGATGGCATCAAATGGTGCAGTGCGCCCCACGCGTGCGGCGGCTAAGGCAGTAACGCCCGCCAAGCCGATGGGAACACCCGCCAAGGCGTAAGTCGACGATCAATCATCGGCGGGCGTGATCTTCTTTCGATCGTGCCCGCCGGATGCGACAGGATAATTTTCTATGTCAATGAGTGTAGGTTCGGATGATGGCGGCGATGACAAGCCGATGTCGGAAATCAACACGACGCCACTCGTGGACGTCATGCTGGTGCTGCTGATCATCTTCCTCATCACGATTCCGGTCGTGGTTCAGAATGTCGACGTCAACTTGCCGAAAGTCCGGTTCGAAGCCACGACGACGAAGCCTGAGAACGTCTCGCTGTCGATCAAAGCCGATGGCCCGAGCGGCGCGTGCGAAGTTTATTGGAACCAGACGCGCGTCGATTCGAATGAGCTGCTCGACCGGGCAGTGTCGAAACTGAAGCTCGAGATCGAGAAGCAGGGCGGCGTCAATGCACCCGGCCTTGAGCTGCCCGAAGCGCATATTCGCGGCGATGTTAATACGCCGTATCGGTGCATTGGCGGCGCAATTTACGTCATGCAGCGGGCGGGCTTTGCCAAAGTCGGTTTCATTTCCGAACCACCACCGGGCGGCAATGCTCGGGCCTGATCAGGTGCCTGATCAGGTGATGGTGCGCGACGATATTTTTGAGGAGTTTGCCTGATGGCAATGAGTGCAGGTACGGCCGACGACGAACCCATCGGTGAAATGAACACGACGCCGCTGATCGACGTCATGCTCGTTTTGCTGGTCATGTTCATCATTACGATCCCAATTCAGACGCACGCGGTGAAGATCGATTTGCCGGCGAATTCGCAAACACCGCCCGACAATCCGATCAAGCCCGACATCAATAAATTGTCGATTGATCCCGCCGGAACGATATTGTGGAACGGGTCGGCAATCGACCTTGTGACGCTGCGTCAATATCTCGATTCGACGAAAGTCATGACGCCCGAACCCGAATTGCATGTGCAGCCTGATGCCAGCGCCCGTTATGATACAGTCGATCAGGTTCTGGCAGTGATCAAAAAATCCGAAATCACAAAACTTGGTTTTGTCGGCAACGAGCAATATTCGGTGTTCGGCAAACAATAGCGCCGATATCGTCATAACCGGGCGCGTCGTTTTTCGGCGCGCCCTTTTTTTGCCTGGGACTCTGGCAAGCCGGATCGACAGTCCGGTGATCGCCAAGCAATATGATCGTCATCCTTTTTCAGCATCATTTTTGGGCATCCATCATTCATGACACAGCTTCCCGATACGATGATCGCGATCGATCCGGACGCGCCGGGCGGCCCCGAAGTGCTCGTGCCGGTTCAGCGCGCTGTGCCGGTCCCTCGCACTGGCGAAGTCCTGATCCGGGTTGGGGCGGCCGGGGTCAACCGTCCCGATGTGCTTCAGCGTAAGGGCGCATATCCGCCACCGCCGGGTGCGCCCACGATCATGGGTCTCGAAGTTGCCGGCGAAATCGTTGCGACGGGCGACGGCGTTGATGCGGCGATGCTCGGGCAATCGGTTTGTGCGCTCGTTCCCGGCGGTGGTTATGCTGAATATTGCGTTGCCTCGGCCGGTGTGTGCCTGCCGGTTCCGGCGGCACTGACGATCACCGAAGCGGCTGCAATGCCAGAGACATTGTTCACCGTCTGGACGAACTTGTTCGAGCGTGCTTACGCCGTTGAGGGCGACACGGTTCTGGTTCACGGTGGGACCAGCGGCATCGGCACGATGGCGATCGCGCTTGGCAAGCTGTTCGGCCTCACCGTCATCGTGACGTGCGGATCGGACGACAAATGCACGCGCGCGGTCGCAATTGGTGCCGACCATGCGATCAATTACAACACAGCCGACTTCGTGGCCGAAGTCGCGCGCATCACCGGGGGCGCGGGAGTGAATGCTGTCATCGACATGGTCGGCGGCGATTATGTTTCGCGCAACCTGCAATGCCTTGCCGATGAAGGGCGCCATGTTTCCATCGCGGTGCTCGGCGGGGCAAAGACGGACCTGTTCATTCCCATGATCATGCAGCGTCGCCTCACGCTCACGGGATCGACGCTGCGCCCGCGGTCGGTTGCGTTCAAGAATCTTGTCGCGGAAGAAATCGGCCGCACGGTGTGGCCGCATGTCGCGGCCGGGCGGCTGAAGCCCGTGATCGACAGTGTCTTTCCGCTTGCCGATGCCGCACAAGCACATGCCCTGATCGATTCAGGCAAGCACGTCGGCAAGATCGTGCTGACGATGGGCGCATGATGCGGGTTCGAACAATTCTGTTTGTCATCGCGCTGCTGGCCCCAAGCGTCGCCAGCGCCGACGCGTTACAACAACAAGTGCTCGAAGCGGCAAAGCGTGTGACGGCACGCGATTTTGCTTTTACGCAAGTTACGCGCATTCAACGAACTGGGGCTAAAACACGTGAATTTGCCCAGCGTTACGATCCGCGACGCAGCAACGGCGCATGGTCGCTGACAGCGATCGATGGCCGCGAACCGACAGCCAAAGAGCGCGCGGCGTCGGCCAAGAATTCAGCCAAGGCTCAGGTCGCTTCCTATGCGCGGATCGCCGAATGGTTCGGCGCCCCGGCAACGCGCATTGCGACCACGCCGACGCGCGTCACATATCGTTTTGCCAGCTTGCCAAAGGGCGTGATCAAGCTCGGCAGTCATGACGCCTCGGCCAACACTTCGGCCGAAGCAACCGTGAATATCGCCGGACCTGTCCCGTTTGTCGAACGCGCGCGGTTTGTTTCGACCACGGCATTCCGGATGATGATGGTGGTCAAGGTCGAACGGTTCGTGTTCACGACGACGCATCGCTTGCTTGCCGACGGCCGACCGGTCATCGATGCAACCAATACCGAATTTGCCGGTGCGTTCATGGGCAAGGCGCAGACGATGACGACACAAACGCGCTATTCGGACTTTAACGCGGCGGCACCATGAAAGCCCGGTCATGAGCATCGCGCGGCTGATCGGCTGGATGGTGACGATCGCAGTCATCGGTGCAGCCGGGCTCGTGCTTTACGCCGCGGCGCAGCTTTACGTGCCTGAAGACCGACCGCCGCGGACGATGATGCTGACCAACGCGCCATACATCACGCGCGTCGCCACGCTGCCGCGCACGCCTGAATTTTCGGGCTACGACACGAATGGCGAGCCGGTGCAACTCGATCTCGGCTATAGCTACCGCGAGATGAGCGCGCTGTGGATGCCGTTCCTTGCGTGGGAGGATCAGGGCCTCGTCCTTTATGCCGCCAATGCGGACCGGATCAGTATTGCGGCAGTAACTGACATCGACCGGGCCGCGATGATCAAGGCGACCGGAACCGATCCGGCTGCCGGTTACAGCTTTCCCACATATGCGCATGTCTGGGGCTGGCTGTTGGTCGTCGCGGCGGCGCTGGCGACGTGGTTGCTGGTCAAGCGCGCCGAATGGCGCCGCGACAAAGCCGGCATCATGTGAAGCGCTTGTCATATTAGGCGCACAAAAAGTGGATGCGCCTGTCACATTGCGGACTCATAGGCTCAGGGCGAAGCGGACACGTCCAGCAGGGAGCCGATATGGACGCAATCACGCAAATGCCGTTCGTCGCGGATTTCGAAGCAGTTTCGGAAAACCCGCCATCGACACCCGAAGCGCGGCGTGTCCGACGGCGTTACCGGACGATCTGGATCAGCGACATCCACCTTGGCACGCGCGGCTGCAACGCCGCGATGCTGATCGACTTTCTCGACTCAACCGACAGCGATACGATGTTTCTGGTCGGCGACATCATCGACGGCTGGCGAATGAAGCGCCGGTTCTACTGGCCCGCGGCGCATAATGACGTCGTCTGGCGGGTCATGAAGCGGGCAAAACGCGGCACACGCGTCGTTTATATTCCCGGCAACCACGACGAAATGTTCCGCCAGTTTACCGGCATGAGTTTTGGTGGCGTCGAAATCCGTCGCAAGGCGATTCACGAAACCGCTGACGGCCGCAAGCTGCTGGTCCTCCACGGCGATGAATTCGACGCAATCATGCTTGCGCACCGCTGGCTCGCCTTCATCGGCGACTTTGCCTATGAATGGCTGATGCGGTGCAACCACATCGTCAACCGGGTCCGCGCATGGCTCGGCAAACCCTATTGGTCACTGTCGAAAACCGCGAAGCACAAAGTCAAGAATGCCGTCGAATTCATCTCGCGCTTCGAAGAAGCCGTCGCGCACGAAGCGGACGCACGCGGCGTGGATGGCGTCGTCTGTGGCCATATCCACAATGCCGAAATGCGCGAAATTGCCGGAATCGCTTATTATAATGACGGCGACTGGGTCGAAGGGTGCACCGCGCTGGTCGAGCATTTCGACGGGCGGATGGAAATTCTCCATTGGGCCGATGAAATAAAATTGCGAACGATGCACCCCGCTACGCGTCCCTTGGCGGCATAGGGGCGGCGGCGATGCGCATCGCCATCGTCACCGATGCCTGGACGCCGCAGGTCAATGGCGTTGTCCGCACGCTTCAGGCCATCCGTGCGGAGCTGGAGGCAGCCGCGCATGTCGTCGAAGTCATTTCGCCCGATTTATACCCGTCGATCCCGTGTCCGACCTATCCCGAAATCCGGCTTGCGATGACGCGCGCTGCATGGGTTGGCGACCGGATCATGAAATTCGGACCCGATGCCGTGCATCTGTCGACCGAGGGGCCGTTATGTGTCGCGGCGCGGCGATGGTGCCTGCGCAACGCCATGCCGTTCACGACGGCTTACCACACCCAATTTCCCGATTATTTTGCCGCGCGCACGGGGATTTCGGCCGAATGGGTGTGGATGTATCTGCGCTGGTTCCACGGCGCATCACGCGCTGTGCTGGTATCGACGCCTTCGGTTCGGCGCATGTTGAGCGCGCACGGGATTGTGCATCATGTGCCGTGGAGCCGGGGTGTCGATCTCTTGAATTTCACGCGCGACGCTTCGCCGCCCGCGCTGTTTGCTCATCTGCCGCGCCCGATTCAGCTGTATGTCGGGCGCGTCGCGATCGAAAAGAATATCGAGGATTTCCTGGCAACCGGTCATCCGGGCAGCAAAGTCGTGGTCGGTAATGGCCCTGCGCGCACCGCACTTGTTCAGAAATTTCCTGAGGTACATTTTCTGGGATCGCTTGGCGGACGCGCGCTTGCGGGGGCCTATGCTGGTGCCGATGTCTTCGTATTCCCCAGTCGGACGGATACGTTCGGACTTGTGATGATCGAAGCGCTGGCATGCGGAACACCCGTCGCAGCTTACCCGGTCAGCGGTCCGATCGATATTGTAACGCCGCAAACCGGTGCGCTCGATGATGATCTGGCAGCGGCAATCGCGACGGCGTTGACGCGAAAGCGCGCCGATTGTGCCGACTACGGAGCGACCTACACCTGGCGTGCGAGTGCGGCGCAATTTTTGTCGGCACTCGTTCCCATTGGAACACGGCGGGCTGCTGCCTGATACCTTGCCCTTTGGCAGCGAGCGGATTAGACGGGAAAAATCATCCGGCCGCTCCGAAAGGGGCGGCCCTTATTTTATACGCCGATTCTAAAACGCCATTTTATTGCAAGGAACTTCCCATGGCCCAGCCGCTCATGCCTCACGCCACGGCGTCATGGCTGGTCGACAATACCGCGCTCAGCTTTGTTCAGATCGCGACGTTTTGCGGGCTGCACATCCTTGAAGTGCAAGCGATCGCCGACGATACGGCGGCGACCAAGCTGACTGGCCGCGACCCGATCCGTGCGCACGAACTGACGATGGCCGAAATCGAAAAGGGCCAGGACGATCCCAACTATGTCTTGAAAATGGACCGTGAACCCGAAGCCGTGACGCGTACGAAGGGCCCACGCTATACGCCGGTGTCGAAGCGCGCTGACAAGCCCGACGGCATAGCCTGGATCATCCGCAATCATCCCGAAGTCAGCGATGGCCAGATCGGCAAGCTGATCGGCACCACGCGCACCACCATCGGCGCGATCCGCGACCGTTCGCACTGGAACATGGCGAACATCGTGCCGAAAGATCCGGTGACACTGGGCCTGACAACCCAGCGCGAGCTCGATGCGGCGGTTGCCAAGGCTGCAAAGGCGGCCGGGATCGAAGCGCCTGTCGACGACCGGATCGACGGCGATCGTGCCGCGCTCATCGAACAGCTGCGCAATGAACGCACCGAAGCCGCGCGCGCCGCCGATGCCGCGCTTGCCGAAGAAGCCGGCGAAGGTCCGGGCATGATCGGAAACTTCATCGATCCGTTCAAAAAGTAAGTGGCGCAAACGCCTGCTTATGACGCCAGTCTGGCCGATCATGGGTTCGAGCCGCTCGTTGCCAAAGGGCTGACCTATCCGCTCGGCGATTATGTGCCGGGCTATGGCGATGTCTTTCCGATTGCCGATGGCGTCGGCTGGACTCGGCTGCCGGTGCCGGGTTTGCTCAATCACATCAATGTCTGGGTGCTCGACGACGTTGACGATGATGGGGAAGGCGTCGCAATTGTCGATACCGGGCTGAACACGCCCGAAAGCCGCGAGGCATGGGAACGCGCGCTCGGCGGCCGACGCGTCACACGCGTTTTCGCCACGCATTTCCATCCCGACCATATCGGCTGTGCGGGCTGGCTGTGCGCCACGCACAATGTGCCGCTGTGGATGAATCGAACCGAATATCTGCTGACGCGCATGCTGATCGCCGATGTTCGCGATGCGCCGCCGGTCGAAGCCGTCGATCAGCTGATCGGTGCCGGCTGGAACAACGATCAGGTCGCCGCAATGAAAGCGCGCGGATGGGGCAATTTCGGCAAGATTGTCGCGCCGATGCCAGTCGGGCACACGCGCATGACCGAAGGCGACGTCATCCGCATCGGCAAACGAAACTGGACGGTCTGGGTCGGCAGTGGCCACACGCCCGAACATGTCTGCCTTGTCGATCTCGACAATGATCTGATGATTGCGGGCGATCAGGTGCTGCCGCGGATCACCTCGAACGTATCGGTGACGATTACCGAACCGACGGCCGATCCGCTGGGCGAATGGCTTGCGTCGATCGTCAAGTTCCGGGCGCTTCCCGACAGCTTGCTTGTGCTGCCCGCGCACGGCAGCCCGTTCAGGGGCCTTCATGCGCGGCTCGACCGGCTTGAGGAGGGGCACCGCGTCAGCCTCGACCGGTTGCATGATCGCCTGGCGCAGGAGCCGCGCCGCGCTGTCGATTGCTTTGCCGTCCTATTTGCGCGCGCGATTGACGATAGCATCCTGGGGCTTGCGACGGGCGAAGCGCTTGCGCATCTACGCCATCTCGAAGCAACCGGGCGTGCGGTAAAAACGGACCGTGACGGGGTCTATTTTTATTCGGCGACCTAGCTTAGGCTCGCCGCGATGACTGATCCGACCAGCGTCTGGCGAGAGCATTATGTGCATCCGTCGGCATGGGACCGCAAGTTCGCGCCGATGACGCTGCCGGCAATGTTTGCAGCCAGTGCCGCAAAACTGCCAGCTGCGATCCTGACCGATTTCATGGGTGCGCAGCAAAGCTATGCTCAGATGGCTGCTCGCGCGCGCGATTTCGCTGGCGGGCTTCAGGCGATGGGCATGGCGAAAGGCGACCGGGTCGGCCTGTTCCTGCCGAATGTTCCCGATTATCTCGTTGCCTATTACGGCGCCCTGATGGCGGGCGGGATCATCGTCAATATGTCGCCGCTTTATTCGGTGGCCGAGCTTGCCCATCAGGTTGCCGACAGCGGCGCGCGCGTGATCGTCACCAGCGATGTGCCGCAATTGATGGCGTCCGCAATGGCCTTGCTCGACCAGGGGCTGATCGACCGGATCATCGTCGGCGCGATCGCCGCGGCGCTCCCGCCGCTGAAGCAGACACTCTACCGGATTTTCAAAAAAAACGAGATCGCAGTCCTGCCTGACGACGCGCGGGTCATTCGACTGACGGCAGTGGTCGGCCGGTTCATGCCGGTCGAAATCGATCCCGGAGAAATCGCGCTGATCCAATATACCGGCGGCACGACCGGTGTTCCCAAAGGCGCAATGCTTTCGCACCAGAATCTGACAGCGAATGCGCGACAGGTGCACAGCCTCGATCCCGAGATCGGAAAGCCCGACCGGATCGTCGGGGTGCTGCCCTTCTTTCACGTATTCGCCAATACCTGCGTGCTCAACCGCACCGTGCTGGCGGGCGGCATGATTGCCATGCTGCCGCGCTTCGATGCCAGGGCGACGCTGGCGACGATCCAGCGGATCCGGGCGACGGCGCTGCCCGGTGTGCCGACGATGTATCAGGCACTACTCGACCATCGCAATATGGGCAGCACATCGTTCAAATCGCTGCGCATCTGCATTTCGGGCGGCGCACCGCTTGCGCCTGCACTTAAAACACGGTTCGAACGCGCAACCGGCGCACGCGTGGTCGAGGGTTATGGCCTGACCGAAAGCTCGGGCGTCGTTGCTTGCAATCCCTATAACGGCATCAACAAAACTGGTGCGATCGGACAGCCGGTTCCCGGCACGACAGTGCGTCTTGTCGACCGCGAAGACCCCACGCGGCCCGCGCCCGAAGGTGAGCCCGGCGAGCTGGTCTTTTCCGGCCCTCAGATGATGCAAGGCTATTGGCGTCATAGCGAAGCCGGGAACGAAACCTTCATCGATGGTTTCCTGCGGTCGGGCGACGTCGCGACAATCGATGCCGATGGCTATATCCGGATCGTCGACCGATTGAAGGACATGATTGCCGTCGGCGGGTTCAAAGTCTTTCCAAGCCAGATCGAAGCCGTCCTGTACCGCAATCCCGCAGTCAAGGAAGCCATCGTGATCGGTGTTCCCGACGCCTACCTCGGCGAAATTCCCAAAGCGTTCGTGACGCTGAATTCGGGCGCCGACGGCATTGGCCTCAAAGAATGGCTGAATCCGCAGCTCGGCAAGCATGAGCGCGTGTCCGACGTGGAAGTGCGGCTGAATCTGCCCAAGACGCTTGTCGGCAAGCTGAGCCGAAAGGAACTGGTCGCCGAAGAACGGGCAAAGGCTTCGGCTTGACCCTCGTGCCTGTGCCCGCCACTAAGCACGCGATGGCCGATGACCTGACAGCTCTTTCATTCGAGGATGCGCTCAAGCGATTGGAAACGATCGTCCAGCGGCTCGAAAGCGGCGACGCGAGCCTCGATGAGTCGATCACGCTCTATGTCGAAGGGGACGCTTTGCGCGCGCAATGCGAACGGCGTTTGAAAGATGCGCAGGCGCGGATCGAAAAAATCAGTCTCGGCAGCGCCGGCACGCCGACTGGCATGCAACCGTTCGATGGGAGTTAGTGGCGCGATGGGGGCCGTGGCACCGATTTTGGGCGATGCGCTGAGCGAGATTTCGCGCGACGTCGACCGCTTGTTCGACACGCTGTTGCCGGTGCCCGACGACCAGCGCGCGCCGTTGTTTCAGGCGATGCGCCACGCCAGCATCGGCGGTGGCAAGCGGTTACGCCCGCTTTTGGTCGTGGCATCCTGTGCGCTGTTCAATGTCGACCGTGCGGCGGCCTTGCGCGTCGGCTGCGCGGTCGAGGCGATCCACGTCTATTCGCTGATCCATGACGATCTGCCCTGCATGGACGATGATGACATGCGTCGCGGCAAGCCGACCGTGCACAAGGCGTTCGATGAAGCGATTGCTGTTCTTGCCGGCGATTCGCTTCATGCGCTGGCGTTCGAACTGGTCGTCGACGAAGGCGTCAGCACTGACCCGTTCGTGCGGATCGAGTTGGCCGAGGGCCTGGCGCGTGCCAGCGGGCCGTCGGGGATGGCGGGCGGCCAGATGATGGACATCGCCGCCGAAACGCAGACATTTGATCTGAACGGCGTGACGCGGCTGCAACAGATGAAGACCGGCGCGCTGATGGCATTCAGTGTCGAAGCCGGTGCGATCATGGGTCGGGTGCCGCCCGAGGGGCGCGGATCGTTGCGCGGTTACGCCCGCGACGTCGGGCTGGCGTTTCAGATTGCCGACGATCTCCTCGACGAAGAAGGCGACGAAGCGCTGGCGGGCAAAGCGCTGCACAAGGATGCCGCAGCGGGCAAAGCGACGTTCCTATCGCTGCTCGGTGTCGAGCGCGCGCGGGCACAGGCACAGATGCTCGTCGATCAGGCGATCGCGCATCTCGGCAGCTTTGGCCCCGAAGCCGACTTGTTGCGCTCGATTGCGCGTTACTCGATCGAGCGCGACCGGTGATGCGGATCGGTGTTTATCCCGGCACGTTCGACCCTATCACGCGCGGGCATATGGACATCATCCGGCGCGGAGCGACGCTCGTTGATGCGCTGGTCATCGGCGTTACGACGAACCCGTCGAAATCGCCGATGTTCACGGTGGATGAACGGATCGCCGCGGTCGAACGCGAAACGGCGGGCGTGGCCGGTGTGCGCGTTGTGCCGTTCGATCAGTTGCTGATGACATTTGCCGAAGCGCAGGGCGCCAGCGTCATTATCCGGGGCCTGCGTGCGGTCGCCGATTTCGAATATGAATATCAGATGGCAGGCATGAATCAGCAACTGAACAACCGCATCGAAACGGTTTTCCTGATGGCCGACGTCGCATTGCAACCGATTGCCAGTCGCCTCGTAAAGGAAATCGCGCTTTACGGTGGCGATATCCGCAAATTCGTGTCAGCCGCCGTCGCTGATGATGTCGAAGCGCGCGTGACCCTCATCGGTCGTAAAGGCGTTTGATATTCAGGCAGTGGTCACGTCGTATGCAGTTATGGTCCCCGGTGTTGGCACTTCTATTTTGGCTGGAGTATTTCGATTGAAGATCTTTCTGACGGCACTGATGGCAGTGGTTGCGCTGGCCAGCCCGGCGCTTGCCAAGAAAAAGCCCAAAGTGTTGCCGCCCAAGCCGGTTTACGTGACGACTGTTGCGCCCGATCCCGCGCCGACGCCGCAAACATTATGGCATCTGCAGCTTTCGACCGGCGGCAACGTCGTCATCCAGTTGCGCCCCGACAAGGCACCGGCGCATGTCGAACGCGTGACCACGCTGACGCGTGCGGGCTTTTATGACGGATTGCTATTCCACCGCGTGATCGATGGTTTCATGGCGCAGACCGGCGATCCCAAGGGGACCGGCGAGGGCGGCTCTTCGCTGCCCGATGTAAAGGCCGAATTCAACGACATGCCGCATCTGCGCGGCACTGTGTCGATGGCGCGGTCGGAAAGCGTCAACAGCGCGAACAGCCAGTTCTTCATCGTTTTTCTCCCCGTTCTTCGCCTCGACGGAAAATACACGCCGTTCGGGAGGGTCGTGTCGGGCATGCAATATGTCGATATGATCGAACGGGGCGAGCCGCCCGCGAACCCGGCAAAAATCACCAAGGCCTGGATCGAGGCCGACGGTCCGAATGCGCCGCGCATTCCGCTTGCCGCACCGGCCATGGTGGCGCCGCCCAAGGCATTGCCTTCGGATGCAACGCCAAAATAGTGCGCGTCGACCTTTTCGATTTCGACCTCCCGCCCGAACGGATTGCCCTTCGCCCTGCGGTGCCGCGCGATGCGGCACGGCTGCTCGTTATCGGTCCCACCGATCTTGCGGACCGGATCGTCAGCGATTTGCCGTCGCTGCTCCGCGAAGGTGATTGTCTGGTATTCAACGACACGCGCGTCATTCCGGCGCAGCTGACCGGGCGGCGTGGTGCAGCAACAGTCGGCGCGACGCTCCATAAACGCGAAGCATTGCGCAGCTGGCGCGCCTTTATCCGCAATGCCAAACGACTGCACGATGGTGATGTCATTGATTTCGGTGCGGGCGTGCTGGCCACGGCAAGCGACCGGATCGACGATGGCAGCTGGTTGCTGACCTTTGGCGGCACCGATGCCGTCGAAACGCTGCTCGAACGTGCGGGCACGATGCCGTTGCCGCCGTATATCGCGAGCAAGCGCCCCGTCGATGCGCGCGATGCCGACGACTATCAGACGATGTTTGCCGTTGAAAAAGGTGCCGTGGCGGCGCCGACCGCTGCGCTGCATTTCACGCCCGCTCTGATGTCGGAGCTGTCGGACAAAGGCATTGTCAGTGAGACGCTCACGCTTCATGTGGGGGCGGGCACGTTTTTGCCGGTCAAAGCGGACGATACCGACGACCACGCGATGCACGCCGAATGGGGCCGGATCGATGCGCCAACCGCTGCACGACTGAATGCGGTGCGCTCGCGTGGCGGCCGCCTGATTGCTGTCGGCACGACGTCGCTGCGCTTACTTGAAAGCGCAGCCGACGGTGATGGCGCGATCCAGCCATTCGAAGGCGATACGTCGATTTTCATCACGCCGGGATACCGGTTCAGGGCAATCGATGGCTTGATCACCAATTTCCATCTGCCCAAATCGACGCTGTTCATGCTGGTCAGCGCGCTGATGGGGCTCGACCGGATGCAAGCGGCTTATGCCCACGCCATTGCCAACGACTACCGCTTTTACAGTTATGGCGATTCGAGCTTGCTCATCGCGTGACACGCTTTGGATTCACGATCGCGGCGACCGATGGCGCGGCCCGGACCGGGACAATCCGAATGGTGCGCGGCGACATCCGCACGCCTGCATTCATGCCGGTCGGCACCGCCGCGACGGTCAAGGGGATGAAGCCCGCCGCGGTTCGCGAAACCGGCGCGGACATCATTCTCGGCAATACTTATCACTTGATGCTGCGTCCCGGCGCGGAGCGGATGGCGCGGCTGGGCGGATTGCATGACTTCATGCGCTGGGACCGCCCGATCCTGACCGATAGCGGCGGGTATCAGGTGATGAGCCTTGGCGATCTGACGACGATCACCGAAGAAGGCGTTGCGTTCAAATCGCATCTCGACGGGTCGCGGCACATGCTCAGCCCCGAACGGTCGATGGAAATTCAGGCGCTGCTGGGTTCCGACATCGTCATGGCATTCGACGAATGCACGCCATTCCCGGCGACGCATGACGTCGCGCACGCATCGATGCTGCGTTCGATGCGCTGGGCACAGCGATCACGCGATGCATT
>JANLWD010000146.1:0-3036 GCA_031364345.1 Sphingomonas sp. | reverse complement strand
ATTCCGGTGAGGAAATTGCGCAGCGCAACCGACAATGTCGTGCCCACGATCTGTTCGATGATCGACGTATCCGCTGTCAGCCGTGAAGAGATTTCCGATGGCCGGTTTTCCTCGAAATAACTTGGCGACAACCGCAGCAGGTTTTCCTGAACCGCGATCCGGAAATCGGCCACCACGCGCTCGCCGAGCCAAGACACGAAATAAAAGCGCATTGCCGTTGCCAGCGCGAGCACTGTGACGACACCGAGCAGAAGCTCGAACCCCGAACTGATGTCACCGCCGTTTTTGGTAAATCCCTCGTCGATGACAATGTTGAAACCCATGGGAATCGACACCGTCGTTGCCGATGCGAGTGCCAGCGCGATGAGCGCACAGACGATGCGGCCCGGATAGCGCGCCGCAAACTGAAGCACGAGGCGGAGATTGCCGATCTTGCGATCGCTCGCGGGTTTCGAAGGATTGCTTGCCACGCGGCGCGCCTAGCAGCCTTGCCGTGCGGCCGCAATTGATGCGTTGCAACATAAGACTATTCGGGAGTAGTCTGCGTCAAAGCAAAGACACACAGGGCGGCCGATATTGTTATATAACGCGTATGAAATGCAGCGCAGCTGGCTTGCGGGGGCAAGCGCACTTGCCAACATGAGCGCTGAGATTCTGCAATCGCCGGCTCATCCCATGCACTATTTCGGCGGCGGGCCGGTCATGGCATCCGCACTCGAAGTGTTTGCGCATGCTGCTGCGCCGCGCGGCAAACCGGCCTTCGGCTTTACATCGACGATCGTCGACGGTGTCGAAGTCGCGGTGCATGAAGAAATCGTGCTGCAAAAGCCGTTCGGCCAGCTCAAACGGTTCGTGAAGTCGGGGATCGAGGGCGCGCCGAAACTGCTGATTGTCGCTCCGATGTCGGGGCATTTTGCCACGCTTTTGCGCGGCACCGTCGAACGGATGCTGCCCGGTCACGATGTCTACATCACCGACTGGCGTGACGCGCGTGCCGTGCCCTTGAGCGCCGGCCGCTTCGACCTTGATGATTATATCGATTATCTGATTTCGTTCATGGAAAAGATCGGGGCTGATGGCGACAAGGGCGGCGCGCATATGCTTGCGGTCTGCCAGCCGTCAGTGCCCTGTTACGCGATGGCCGCGCTGATGTCGGCCGATGCGCATCCGTGCCGCCCCAAAACGCTGACGATGATGGGCGGCCCCATCGACACGCGCGAAATGCCGACCAGCGTGAATGATGTCGCAACCGAACGGCCGCATGCCTGGTTCGTGCAGAACGCGATCCAGACCGTGCCTTATATGTATCCGGGCGCGGGACGGCGGGTCTATCCCGGTTTCCTGCAGCTTACCGGGTTTCTCGCCATGAATCTGGGCAGCCACATGCAAAGCCATTTTGCGATGTTCAAGGATCTGGTCAAAGGCGACGATGACGCCGCCGACGGCGCCAAGGCGTTTTATGAAGAATATCGCAGCGTTTGTGACATGACTGCCGAATTTTATCTGCAAACCATCAGCACGGTGTTTCAGGATCATGCCCTGCCCAAGGGCGAAATGATGCACCGCGGCGTACGCGTCGATCCGTCTGCGATCACCGACATCGCGATTCTTGCGATCGAAGGCGAACGCGACGACATCTCCGGGATCGGCCAGACAAAAGCCGCGCTCAAGATTTCGACGAGCCTGCCCGACGCGATGAAGAAATATCATCTTGCGCCGGGCGCGGGCCATTACGGCATTTTCAATGGCAGCAAATGGCGCAAGGACATCGCGCCGGTTGTCGAACAATGGATCGCCGCCCACGACGGCTGATACGCGCTTGCTAAAGCGTGATGGTCGCAACCTTGTCCTTGTAATCCTTTTTCGGATCGATGCCAATCAGCATCTTGATGCCCGCAACGATGCTCGACGCGTCGATCCAGACTTCGGCAGTTTCAGCGTCGAGCCGGATTAGCGCGACTTTCGGGTCATCCTTGCCGTCATACCAATCAGCCACAAACGGATTCCACAGCCGGTCGATCACGGCGCGGTCCTGTGTCGTCGATAAATCGCCGTGGATCGTGGCCCAGACGTCATGACCCTTCGATGCGAAATGCGCCATCGCCCGCGCGCCCGCGTTGATCTGATTGTACAGCGCGTTGTCGACCGACGTGAAAAACCAGATCGGCCCGCCTTCATCGGTTTCGGTCTGCGCCGTCATCGGGCGGGCGTGCCCGTCATCACCTTCGGCAAGGCCGAGGAACATCGTCCGGTCCGACTTCAGTGCTTTCCAGAATTTCGTTTTGATTTCGGCTTGGTTGCTCACGGTTGCATCTCCTGATGTGATTCAGGGCATGCAACCGCGATTGCTGGACGAGGTTCCCTTTACAGAACCTCGAACAATCCCGCTGCGCCCATGCCGCCACCGACGCACATCGTTACGACGACATATTTCGCGCCGCGGCGCTTTCCTTCGATCAGGGCGTGGCCCGTCATCCGGGCGCCGCTCATGCCGTAAGGATGCCCGACCGAAATCGCCCCGCCGTTGACGTTGAGCAAGTCCATCGGAATCCCGAGCTTGTCGGCGCAATAAAGCACTTGCACGGCGAACGCTTCGTTGAGTTCCCACAGGCCGATGTCATCCATCGTCAGGCCGTTGGCTTTCAACAGCTTGGGGATCGCGAACACCGGGCCGATGCCCATTTCGTCGGGCTCGGTGCCCGCAACTGCCATGCCAACATAGCGGCCCAGCGGAGTCACGCCCTTTTTCGCGGCAATCGCAGCTTCCATCACGACTGATGCCGACGCGCCATCGGAAAGCTGCGACGCGTTCCCCGCCGTGATCGTCATGTCGGGACCAAGTACCGGGCCAAGCGCTTTCAGGCCGTCGAGCGTGGTATCGGCACGGTTGCCTTCGTCCTTGCTCAGCGTGACTTCCTTGTGCGTGACTTCCTTGGTTTCCTTGTTGGTGACGGCCATCGTTGCCGTCACCGGCACGATCTCGTCGTCGAACTTGCCAGCGGCTTGCGCAGCGGCAGTGCGCTGCTGCGACTGAAG
>JANLWD010000143.1:0-3668 GCA_031364345.1 Sphingomonas sp. | reverse complement strand
ATCCTGACCGAGAACCCCACCCCCAACCCCTCCCGGAAAGCCGGGAGGGAAGCAGCGGCTAAACCACTTTGCGCCCGACCCAGATGACGCGCCCGATCACGTCGATGCGCGCGGCGGGAACATCGGGCCAGCTGGGATAAGCCGCATTGTCGCTGCGCACGGTGACGCTGCGCGCCTCTTTGCTTTGAGCGGGGTTCACTGCCAGCCGCTTGACGTTGAGCGCATCGTCGATGCGGATCACGTAGATACCGTCGCGCAGACGGTCGGCGGCGTCGCCACGGTCGACAAGGATGTCGTCGCCATCGGACAGCGTCGGCATCATCGAATCGCCATCGACCCGGATTGCAGAGACAAGATCGGGTGTCGCCGTCAGCCGCCGCAGCCAGGTCGCATCGAAACCGAAGCGCGCTTCGATGCGGTCGCTGTCGGGCAGCGCGCCGGGACCTGCCGATGCGCCGACTGCGATTTGCGGGATCGAAATCAGGGTGCTGCGTTTGCGCAAAGGCGTTGACAGCGCGACCTCGACCGGCCCGCCAAGTGCCGCTTCGGCGACACCGTAGTAGCGCGCCAGCGTTCGCCGGTCCTCTTCGTCGAGTTTGCGCGGCACGCCGCGTTTGATGAATTGCTGCACATAAGCGGCATTGCGCCCGAGCAAACGTGACAGCGCGACACTCGAGTCGCCGCGTTCGTTCATCAGCCGTTCGAGAGTGTCGCGGGCATCAACCATGAAAATGCTTTAGCAATAGGAAAACTCCTAGACAAGTAGGAAATCGCTGTTGAAATAGGGAAACTCCTAAACAGTGAGTCGAAGGAGCGGGTGGTGAATCTGAAAGCGAAAATCGAACAATATCTCAAAGCGACCGGCACGCCGGCAACGCGTTTCGGGCGCGAGGCAGTGCGCGATCCGCGACTGGTTCACGATATGCGCCGCGGCCGCGAAATCGGCCCGCGTGTCGCCAAGCGGATCATCGCTTTCATCGACGGGAACAGCGCGTGAGCCGCGATGCCAACCGTGCGCTGTTGGCCGCGCTTGCCGATTATCTGGGTCCGCTCGACGATGTTGCCGTGCGCAGGCGCGACTGGGCAAGCGCGACTTTTGTCGGGATGCAGCACGACATGACATTTGTCTGTTCGGCATCGTCCGCCCTGATCGATGCTCTGCCCGATGTCGACTTGCCGATGACCGGACATTTCGTGGCGGATTTGCGCCTTGTCGCGGTCGATCATGTCGGCGATTGGGCAACGGTCGCGATCGAGGTTCTGACGATCCGCGAGTGATTATCTGCAGCTGGCCATTTGCGACGGGCGATATGCGTGATGTTCGTTATGTTCGGACGGATTCGGGCATCAGTTTTTTGAGCAGGCGGCGGACGATCACGATCAGCGCGAGCGATCCGCCGGCGACGCTCAGCGCCACGACGATCGCAAGCACCGGATTGGCGATGGCCGCGATGACCAGCCCGGTTGCCGTCACGTCTTCGCCCGTCGAGACGATCACGTTGCTGACGGGTTCGGGGCTGGCATTGACGACCGCGCGCGACCCGGCTTTTGCGGCATGACCCATCAATGCCGCGCCCCCGCCCAGCAGCAAGCTGACGACCTGCCAGGTCGGGTCGTTCGCGTCGATCACTGCCATCGCCAGCAACGCCCCGCCGATGGGACGGATTGCGGTGTGGACGGCATCCCACAGCGAATCGATCCAGGCGATCTTGTCGGCAAGGAATTCGGCCGCGACGCCAAGTCCCGCAGCGCCGATCACCCAAGGGCTGCCGAGGACGCGCAGCCCGGCAAGATGTTCGGGCAGCGCAATCCAGCCGAATTGCATCGCAATCCCCGTTGCCAGCACGCAGAGGTAGACGCGCCAGCCCGACAACAGGCTGAGGCTCGCAGCAGTGCCGATAAGGCCGATCAGATCCATGGTGCCCGTGCTGCCATGCTCTTTACCTGCGCGCAATGTTACCGCTAGGCGAAGCGGCATGAGCGAAGAGCCGATTCCTGCCGCGACACTCGTGCTTTTCCGAAACGGGCGCGGCGCGGACGAACATCTGTTCGTCGAACGTGCGCAGACCATGTCGTTTGCGGCTGGCGCGATCGTTTTCCCCGGCGGGCGCGTCGATGCCGGCGACCGATTGCTCGCGACGCATTTTCCCGCGCTCGACTCCGACGATGCCGCCGCGCGGATTGCGGCGATCCGCGAAACGATTGAGGAAGCCGGTGTTGCAGTCGGCTTCGTTACGTTGCCCGATGCAGCGCAGCTTGCGACGATGCGCGCACAGCTGATCGAGGGAATGGTCTTCAGCGATGTCGTCGCAGCCGCGGGGCTGTCGCTCGACCTGTCGGCGCTGACCTGTTTTGCGCGCTGGGTGCCAAAGCTGCGCCAGTCGCGGAATTTCGATACGCGGTTCTACATCGCGCGATTTCCCGACGGTTCGCCGATAGCCAGTGTCGATGCGACCGAAAATGTCCGGCTGTTCTGGGGCACGGCGCAACATGTCATCGACGAAGCCGATGCGGGACGCGTTCAGGTCATCTTTCCGACGCGGCGCAATTTGGAACGGTTGGCAAAGCTAAGCACGTTTGCCGCGGCTGAGGCGGAAGCGGCAGTGATCGCACCCGAAATCGTGGCACCATGGATCGAAGTTCGCGGGTCTGAACAATATCTGCGGATCGCCGATGATCGGGGATATCCGGTGACCGAGGAATTGATGACGTCTGCAGTCAGAGGTTAGTTTGCTTTTGCCCAGGGCTCGATCTTGTCGACCCATTCGGGAAAGAATGCCGGCTCGCGCGTTGACCAGCCGGGCGCAGTCGCAGCGGCTTCGCTGATCGACTGGAGCAGCGCACGGCGGCGTTCGGGATGCAGATGCGGCAGAGCGGCCGCGGCACAGAACGCACCGGGCAGCCATGGCCGCGCGCCGGCTCCGAGCAGGCGTTCGTAAAGAAATCGATAGGCGCCAAAGCTCGGCAAGCGATCCTGCCCAAGGTCGAACGCACTCATCGTGACAAGCGGCGCCATGAACGGTTCGACGCGGTCGAGCCCCGAATCTTCGGGCACGCTGTCGCGAACGACGTTCAGTCGCGCATAAAGCCGCGCTTGCGCCTTGATGCTGGCCGATTCGATCAGGTCGCGCGACCAGATGTCGATGGCGTCGGCGCGCCCAAGCCCGACATCGAGCGAACGGCGGATGTAACGCTGAGTCGAGGACGCAAAGCTCGCAAATTCCTTCATTTCGGAAAGCGTCGCAGCACCATCGGCCGGTTTTGCACTTGCACCCATATTCGCTCGCCCCTTTGCCCAAAAAGCGTTTCGTGGCCAAGCTTGCGCTTTTTTGGTTAGCGCAACCTTAACGTCACCGAAGGAATCATGCTTCTTGTTGCGATGCAATATGGAAAAAAGGGAAAATGCCAGAGGTTCTGTTGCCCGGCCCTGCGCGTTTAATGGGGGTTTCTGTTGCCCGGCACCCCCGGGCCGCTGGTTTCCACTTCTGTTGCCCGGTGTGGTCCGTACCGCGCTCAGGCTTTCTAACTTCGTCCGTGAAGACTTAGTTAGGCAGCAATTGCGAGGGCCTCGTTATCGTTGGCACCTATTGGTTTTGAACGGTTTTAAGGCGCATTCAGGCCTGGCAAAAATACCGCTTTTCAACACACGTCGATCCTAGTTCGGCCCC
>JANLWD010000100.1:0-1589 GCA_031364345.1 Sphingomonas sp. | reverse complement strand
GATTGAAACCGGGCGTCGCGCACAACGGACGATCGGCCTGACCGAATATCGCATATTGCGACGCGCGGCGCGTTGCCGACGCAATTGTCGCGTTCAGTCGCGGGCACAAATCCTCGGTCAGAACGTCGGCGGCAATGATTTCGGCCGCGCGCGACATCGCCGTCAGATCGGCCTTGAGTTCGCCTTGCAATTTGCGTGTGCTGTTGATCAAAGCAATGCGAAGCGCCGCACTGCGAGCGGCATTGGCGCTGTGCAACGTGTCGAGTGACGCGAACAGCGCAATCAGCCCAAGCGGAAGCAGCGCGAGCGTGATGATCGAGAAAATCTTGATACTGGTCGAAAGGCGTCCGAACCAGATGATCGGCGTCGACAATGGTTGCAAGTCAGCCCGCGTCAGCAAAGCTTGTCGAGCAGATCGAGCATTTCGGGCGGAATGTCCTCGTTCACCGCATTGTCGTAAGCAGCGCGCAGTGCAAGACCGATGTCTTCGGCTTTGGCGCGTGGAGCAGCGGACCGGGCGGGCTCGGAGCGCGTGTCATTCGAAGGGGGCGCGGCCGCTGACGTTGCTTTGGTTGATTTCGCTTCACCCACGCACGTCGGTCCCTTCAGTGCCCCCACATATATTTATGGCACACGCTGCAGCCGCACTCAATGTGTCATGCGCACGCAGTACGCTTTGCAAGGAAACCAATCGATCCTTCGTTGGTTCCGATTTGAAGTATCTGTGAGCGCGTGGGTTGCATCGATCGGCGGCCTGCCCAACAAGTGGTGGATCGTTGAGGAGTTTCATGATGCCGTTGGGCCAGCAGATTGCGCCGCACCTTGCATTTCTCCGTCGCTATGCGCGCGCGCTTACGGGCAGCCAGAGCCACGGCGACGCCTATGTCCGGACGACACTTGAAGCGATTGTTGCCGTGCCCGAAGAATTTTCGCAGGACCGCGATGTTCGGCTGGCGCTTTATCGTGCTTTTCAACGGATATGGAGTTCGGGAAATCTGGGCAGCGATCTCGATCCCGGCGCGACCGGTCGCGAAGCCGTCGCACAGCGTCGACTCGCCCGGATCACGCCATTGTCACGGCAAACCCTGTTGCTGACCGCCATGGAAGGTTTCAATCATGATGATACGGCATATCTGCTCGATATCGCCGTGGGCGATGTACCCGTGCTGGTCGACGAAGCGCTGACCGAAATCGAAGCGCAGACGCGGTCAGACGTCCTGATCATCGAAGACGAACCGATGATCGCAATGGACCTCGAAACAATCGTCCGCGATCTGGGTCATGGTGTCACCGGTGTTGCCGTGACGCGCGATGAAGCCGTCGCCGCGGCGCGCGATCACCGGCCCGGGCTGGTGCTTGCCGACATTCAGCTTGCCGACGACAGTTCGGGCATCGACGCCGTCAAAGACATTCTTGCCGAGTTTTCGGTGCCGGTCGTTTTCATCACGGCCTTTCCCGAACGCTTGCTGACCGGCGAGCGGCCCGAACCCACTTTTTTGATCACCAAGCCGTTTCAGCGGGCAATCGTGAAAGCAGCAATTGCCCAAGCGTTGTTTTTCGACGCCGAAACTGTTCCGGCGGCGTGACGG